>CASFJO010000086.1 GCA_949295035.1 uncultured Gemmiger sp. | reverse complement strand
CGCCGCCAGGGCCAGCACCGCGCCGGCGCCGGCCACCACCGCCCACCAGGCGGGCAGCGCCGCCGGCGCGGCAGCCGGGGGCTGCGTTTCCAGGATCAGCGGCTCCTCCGCCGGCCAATAGCCCACCGCGTAGTGGGAAAAATGCGGGGTGGTAAAGGTCACCCTGCCCTCTTCATAGACACAGTCCCTCGGGTCGGCCCCGCCCTCCTCGTCCAGATGCCAGACCGCCACTTCCTCCTCCCGGCGGCCCTCCGCCAGGGTGTGCGGCAGGCTCACCCGGGCGCTGCCGCCGCCAAAATCGGTCACCTCCACCCCGTCCCGGTGCAGGGTCAGGGAAAACACCGCGTGCTCCCCCGCCGCCTGCCGCTGGGCCTCGGTGAGGGTATGGGCCTCGGCCGGGGCCATCGTGAGCACCAGGCTCTCCCGGGCTCCTTCCAGCGCGGTGCGCAGGGCCGTGCCGTCCAGGGTCACCTCCGCCGCCAGGGCGGCCACCACCAGCCGGGCGTCCTCCGTCTCGGCCAGCGGACGCAGTTCCGCCGCCGGCAGGGTCACCGCCAGCGCCGGAGCCTCCTCCGTTTCATCCAGTTCCAGCCGGACCGCCGGGGCCAGCCCCAGAACAGCCGCCTGCTCCAGCGCCTGGGCCACCCCCGCCCGCACCGTCTGCGGGTCCGGCCGGGCCGCAGCAACACCCGCTTCGGCCTCGCTCTCCACCCGGGCGGTCACCGTCACGGTCTGTGTCTCCGTCCGGGCCGGCAGCGTCGGGCTCGGGCTCGCCGTGGGCGCGGCGGGCGGGACTCTCCATACACCCGGTCGTCCAGATTCATGCCGTACCAGGAATTGGTGCCGGTGCGCAGCGTCACCTGTCCCCGCAGCCGGGCGGTGGCGCCGGTGATCACCAGCGGCGCGACCGCGTAACCGGCTGCCTCATGGTCCAGGATCACGTTTTCCAGCACAAGATCCTCCGCGCCATAAACGTTCAGCAGATGCTTGCTGCCCGCGCCGGCGCGCAGGGTACCATTCTTCACCGTGATCCCCGTGCCCGCCGCCTCCACCAGGTGCCGCGCATTGTCGTGGCTGCCGGAAAATTCCGCCGCCGGGGCCAGGCTGTATCCGTTCAGGTCCAGGGTGGTACCGTTCTTCTTCAGCGCAAGCATGGCGGCCAGGGTCTCGTCCCTCAGCAAGGTCAGGGTGCCGCCCGACTCCAGCGCCTCCAGCGCGCCGGCCAGGGTGGGGTAACACACACCGCCGGTCTCGGCGGCCGCCTCCCGGGCCCCGACCCGGCCGGGGAACACCGCCGCCAACAGTACAAGGGCCATCACCAGGCCCATCCATCGTTTTTTCATCCGTCGTCCTCCTTACAGGGGGGCGCCGCACTCCGGCAAAAGCCGGCAACGCCATAGTATTCGGGGATAACGGTATACAATATCGACAATATTTGCAATAGTTTTTGATCATTTTCCACAATTATACAGCGCTCTATCCTCACAGGCATCCGCTCCGCGAAAACAGGTTTTCTCTTTTACGGGCGGGCCGTCAGGGGCGTGCCCGCTTTTGCGCCCGGAGAACAGAAAACGCCCCGCTCTCTCCGCACAGCACAGAGAGAGCGGGGCGTTTTTATCACGCGATTCAGAAGAACATTCCCTCGGTATAAGCCTGCATAAAGCCCGGATCGGTGGACAGCTCCACCGCGCGGGCCGCCTTGGCCATCGTCTCGGCGGCGGGAACAAAGGCGGGATCCAGCAGCAGCATGGAGGCCCCGGCCAGAGCGGCGTTGCCCAGCACCCGCACCCGATCGGTGAGTTCCGGCGGCAGCAGCCCGATCCGGCCGGCGCTGGCCACCGACAGATAGCTGCCGAATCCGCCGGCCACCGCCAGCTCCTCCACCGCGCCGGTGTCCAGGCCGGCGGTCTTGAGCAGGGTGCGCATACCGGCGCAGACGGCGCTCTTGGCCAGCTGCACCATCCGCACATCCTTCTGGCTCAGGCAGACCGGCGGCGCGATGGGGGCGGGGTCCTCTTCCAGATAGCCGGTCTCGTCCAGGTCTCCGGTCTCCAGCAGGCAGGCCAGCGCGTCCACCACGCCGCTGCCGCATATTCCCCGGGGCGCCGCGCCGCCGATCACATGGGCCCGCAGCGCGCCGCTTTCCACCGTCACATGGTCCACCGCCCCGGCCCGGCCGGGCATCCCCATGGACAGGCCCGCCCCTTCAAAGGCGGGGCCCGCCGCGGTGGAACAGCACAGCAGCCGCCCGTCGTGCCACAGGGCGATCTCCCCGTTGGTGCCGATGTCGGCCAGCATCCGGGTGCCGGGCCGGGCGCAGAGTTCCGCGGCCAGGGCGGCGCAGGTGATGTCCGCGCCCACAAAGGCGGCCATGCACCGGGGCAGGTACACCTGCCCGGCCCCCGGCAGCCCCAGCGCGGCGGCGGCCATCGTCTCACCGAACAGCCGGTCCGCCTCAAAGGGCGCGTGGGACAGGCAGCCCGGATCGGCGCCGGTAAGCAGATAGAGCATGGCGGTGTTGCCGGTGACCACATACCGGTCCACCCCGTCGGCGGGCAGCCCGGCCTGAGCCGCCATCTCCCGCACCAGGCCGTCCAGCGCGGCGCGGACAGCCGCCGCCAGCGCCGGGCCTTCCCCCTGCAGGGCGGCCCCGATCCGGCTGATCACATCCGCGCCCCAGCGGCTCTGGGGATTGGGGGCGCTGGCCTGAGCCAGCCGTTCTCCGCCGGGCCCATAGAGGCAGGCCGCCAGGGTGGTGGTGCCGATGTCCAGGGCCGCGCCCCACCGGCGGTAGGCCGGCCGGGGGGCAAAGGGAGGCATCGCGCCGCACAGGCGGATCTGGTCGCCGCCCGCTTCGCGCAGGGTGACCGCGCAGTCTCCCCGCACCCGGGCCTGGCAGGCCAGCCGCACCCCGGCGGCCAGTTCGTCGGCGGTCAGATGGGCGCGCTCCGCCGCGCCCGGTTCGCTCACCGCCCCCCGCACGGTCACCCGGCATTTGCCGCAGCGCCCCTGCCCGCCGCAGGGCATCTCCATTCCCGCGCCCAGCGCCTGGCTGAGCGGGGCGTTTTCCGGCACGGTCACCGCCGCGCCGTTTACCGTTACCACCGGCATGGCCGTCGCCTCATTTCTCGTCCTCGCAGAACAGCAGCGCGCCGAAATAGGTCACGGTGTTCTGCCCGTTGATGTACTTCATGCCGGCCGCCGCCGCCAGCTGGGACACGTTCACACCGTAGGTCTCCAGCGAAGCCAGGGCCAGATCCGGGTGTCGGCAGGGCTCGCCGGTGCGCCGGGCGCACACCGGGCACACATGGCAGCCCCCGGCCCCCAGCTGCAGCCACCGGCCCAGCCCCCAGCCCCGGAACACCCCGGTCAGCCGCTGGCCGATCCCGCTGCTGCGGGCGGCGGCGGCCATCATGCCCTCAAAATCAAAACTGTCCTCCAGGGGGTCCACGGTCTGGTAGACCAGCGCCGTGTCGAAGGTCCTGGCCCGGGCCATCATCGCGTCGATGTCCCCCACGTCGGGCGGGCACATCCAGCAGCGGCCGTAGTTGCCGCAGGCGTTGGTGGCGCAGATGTCCCGGAAGGACCGGTCAAACTCGATCTCCTTCACAGGCACAAAGGCGGCCCGGTCGGCCCCTTCCTCCAGCACCCGCCGGCGCAGGCGCTCCTTTTCCTCGCCGGTCATTTGCCGTAGAACTCCGCCACCGCCGCAAAGAAAGCGTCGATGTTCTCCCAGCGGGAGAGCGGCGGGATGTCACAGCCGGAGGATATGACAAAGTTGGGGTACCGGCTGCATTCCTCCAGCACCTTGCGGGTGGCGGCCCGGATGGACTCGGGGGTGCCGTTGCGGAACTCGCCGGCCGGGTCCACGTTGCCCAGCGCCACCGCGCCCGCGGGGATGTGGGGCATCATATCGGCCATGCGGATGGCATTGCCGAAATGGTAGGCGGCGGCGCCGGTGGACAGGATCGAGTCGATCTGCCGGATGACCGCGTTGCCGCAGTTGTGGTAGATCACCAGGAACGAGTCATCCTGCACCGCGTCCACGATCTGTTTGACGTAGGGGCCGGAGAACTCGGCCTCCAGCGCGGGCGACAGCAGCCCGGCCACCGGTTCGGCGATGACCACGCCATTGGCGCCGGCCTCCTTGAAGGCCAGGCAGTAGTCGGTAATGAAGCGGGTGACCTTCTGCAGCAGGATATGCACCATGTCCGGCTCGTCGTAGCAGTAGACCATGGCGTCGGTCACATCCATCAGCCGGGCCGCCAGCGAGAAGGGCCCGATCGCCCCGGCAAACACCGGCCGGTCGGTGATCTTCTCCGACGCCTGGCGGATGGCCTCAATGTACAGGCCGGTTCGGCCGGCGCCCACGGCGGGCACCGCCAGCGCCCGGGCCTCCTCCTCATCGGCAACGATGCTGCCCACCACGGTGGGCACCTCCTCGTCGGACACCCGGATCTGGGAGCCGAAACACTCCGCCTCCACCGACAGGTCCATCAGGCTGACGCTGGCGGCCGCGTCGGTATGCCGGGCCACCAGTTCCATGCCCTTGGCCTGGGCGTCTGCGCTGGAGATCAGCTCCCGCACGGTGATGCCCATGAGCTGCACCACCGGGAAGGACAGGATCGGCAGCGGCTTTTTGACCGGGGCGGTACGCAGCGCCTCCAGCCAGGCTTTCATATCACGTTTCATAGCGGCACCTCCCCATCAGGCGGACGCCTGGCAGATGGACACGGCCACGTCGGCGGCGGTGGCGGCGTCGGGGGTGTAGCGGTCGGCGCCGATCTGGTCGCAGAACGCCTGGGTGACCGGCGCGCCGCCCACCATGATCTTGACCTTGTCCCGGATACCGGCCTCGTCGGCCTTCTTGACCACCTCGCCCATCATGCCCATGGTGGTGGTGAGCAGAGCCGAGCAGCAGATGATCTGGCAGCCCTGGTCGATGGCGGTCTGCACATAGGTCTCGGGGGCCACGTCGGTGCCCAGGTCAATGACCTCCAGCCCCTTGCCCTCCATCATCATCTTGACCAGATTCTTGCCGATGTCATGCAGATCGCCCTTGACGGTGCCGATGCACACCTTGCCGGCGGCCTCCACCCCGGCGTCCTTCATCAGGGGCTTGAGCAGCGCCGCGCCCATGTTCATGGCGCGGGCGGCCACCAGTACCTCCGGCACAAAGACCTCGTTGTTCTTGAACTTCTCCCCGATCACGTTCATGCCGTCCAGAAGCCCCTCGTCCAGGATCTGCTGGACCGGGATCCCCTGGTCGATGGCCTGCTGGACCAGCTCCTTGACCACCTTGGCTTTGCCGCGCTGCAGATTTTCGGAAATCTCTGTCAGAATGCTCATGATGCCTCTCCTTTGTTTGATTCACGAATGTTGCGGCCGACCTTCGGCCCTTTTCTCTACTATATCTCCACACCCGGGATTTCTCTTGTACAAAATCGTGCAATTTGGTAAAATTTTGTCTTTATTTTCTTGCCTTACCAAAACAGAAGGAGTATCATAAAGCCAACGGCGGCCCGGCATGTGCCGGCCGGCGGAAAAGGAGGGCGGACGGTTTGGGATCCGAGCAATTTGACCGAAAGCTGGCTATGGAGTGCGCCCGGGCGTTTTCGGCGTCCACCGGGCTGGGCTGCATCCTGTCGGACGCGCGCGGCCAGGTATTTGCCGAGTATGGCCACGGCTGCCAGAGCTGCCGGCTGTGCGAGGCGGCCCGGCTGCCGCGGGAACGGTGCGTTCAGGCCCAGATCTACGGCATGTCGGAGGCCCAGCGGTTCGGCGGGCGGTACATCTACTTCTGTCCCATGGGGCTCACCTGTTTTGTCTCCCCCATCGTGGGGGAGGGCGGCGCGCAGGCCAAGATCACGGCGGGGCCCTTCATCATGGTGGACAAGCCGGATTTTGTGGCCTGCGAACTGGAGGACGGCGCCCGGCTGAACGGCGCGCAGCGGCAGGCCGCCGAGGCGGCCCTGGAGCCGATCCCCTTTGTGCCGCCCCAGCGGGTGGAGCCGCTGTCGGTGCTGCTGTTTATGGCGGTGGGGTTCATGAACAACGTGTCGGCCGAGAACCGCCTGCTGGAGAGCGGCCGGTCGGGGGCGATCCAGCAGCAGATCTCCTCCTACATTCTGGAACTCAAACGGGAGGGCAGCCCCGCGCCTTATCCCATCGAGACCGAGCGGGCCCTGCTGCAGAGCATCTCCCAGCAGGACCAGGCGCAGGCACAGAAGCTGCTCAACGAACTGCTGGGGGCGATCCTGTTCTCCTGCGGGGGAGACCTGCCCCGCATCCAGTCCCGGCTGTACGAACTGCTGGTGCTCATGTCCCGCACCGCCATCGACAGCGGGGCCGACTGCGAGCAGAGTTTGCGGCTGTGCCACGAGTACCGCTCCCGCATTGGGGAATTCACCACCGTTGACGCGCTCTGTCTGTGGCTGAGCGGGGTGATGCAGGGGTTCGTGCGCAGCCTGTTCGGCTTTGCGGACGCCAAACACGCCAACCTGATCCACCGGTGTACCCAGTACATCGCCACCCATTACGCCGAGCACATCACCCTGGAGGATACCGCCCGGATGGTCTATCTCTCCCCCGCTTACCTGAGCCGGGTGTTCAAGCAGGAGACCGGCCGCACCTTCAACGAATACCTCAACGGGGTGCGCATCCGCAAGGCCAAGGAACTGCTGGCCCACCGGGAGCTGCGGATGACCGACATCGCCCTGCTGGTGGGCTACGAGGACCAGAGTTATTTCACCAAGGTGTTCAAGCGCACCACCGGCATGCTGCCCCGGGCCTGGCGGGAAAAGCACCTTGTGCGGGAATCCTGACACAAAACAACGGGGGACCCCCTGCCTGGGGGTCCCCCGTCGTATAAGGTTCGCGCGGCCGATCAGTGGGCGGTGCTCATCAGCTGGTCGATCACCGTGTTGGACAGGGTGCCCATCATCACGTAGGGCTCCCCGTAGTTGCTCACATAGCTGTCGTAGTTCTCCCCCAGCATCTCCTGGGCGGCGGCGGTATCCACCGTGATGTTCTGGGCCTCAGCCACAGCCTGCAGGATCAGCGCCTCCTTGGCGGCGGCCTCGATGCTGTCGGCCTGGGCCTCCACCAGCGCGTCCTGGCTCTCCGCCTGGAGCATCTGGGAGATAAAGTCGTTCAGCTCCATGCCGAAATAGGCGGCGTAGGTGTTGTAATAATCCAGCATCACGTAGGCCTGGTACTCCTTCATGGTGTCCGGCACCTGAGAGACCACCGCGTTCTCATCCAGATAGGTGATCACGTAGCTGTAGGTATTGTTCTGCACGATGCTGTCCTTGATGGCCTGTTCCAGTTCGGCGGTGGTGGTATAGCCGCCGTTCTCGGCAAAGTTCTCGGCCACAAAGGCGTCGTTGTACTCGGGCAGCTGGCTCTCCTGGATGGAGTTGATGGTGGTCACAAAGACCGCGTCCTTGCCGGCCAGATCCGGGTTGTTCTCATACGGGTCCGGGAAGGTGACCTCCACATTGAAGGTCTCGCCGGGGGTGTGGCCGATCAGCTGCTCCAAAAAGTCGTCGATGTAACTGGTCACGCCAATGGTCACGGTGGTGCCGGCGCCGCCGGTGCTGCCGCCGTCAAACTCCACGCCGTCCACGCTGCCCACATAGTCGATGTTCACCGTGTCGCCGTCCGCCACGGCCCGGTCGGTCACCTCCACGGTGGTAGCGTAGTTGGCCAGCACACTGTCCAGCTGGGCCTGCAGATCCTCGTCGGAAACGGTGGTCACGTCCTCCGGCAGGGGGATGGCGGCGTAGTCCTCCGGCAGGGTCACGTAATCCAGCGCGGTCACGCCCTCCCAGCGGCCGTCGGCGGTGATGTTCTGGCTGTAATCAAAACCGCCGGTATAGTTGTATTTCGCATCGCCCGTCTGCGCCGCCGAGGAGGAATCCCCGGACCCGGAAGCGTCACCGGAGCAGCCGGCCAGCGCGAACAGCATGGCCAGGCAGGCCGCCAGGCTCAGCAGTTTGGTCATCCTTTTCTTCACTCTCATTACCCTCCTAAGAGAAATTCTTGTCTATTATACACCGTTCGGGCGCAAAAAAACAGGGGTTTCACAAAATACAAACATTTTCCCGGCCGGGCTTTTTCAGCGGCGCCGGGCCGGGCCCCCCAAAAAATTCCCTTCCCCTCTTGACTTTAGCTTGGAAAAGTGATACAGTATGCCTAAACCGATGAGGCGGAGATAAAACTGCGCAGCGCACTTCCAGAGAGCCCGGGCAGCTGGAAACGGGCAGAGAGCGGGGCAGGCAAATGGGCCGCCGAGGGCGGGGTGAAGGGCCGCATGGCCTGGGTAGCCCCTGCCGGGAGTCCCCCGTTAGCGGGACAGGGGCGTGTTGGCGCTCCGCTGAGAGGCCGCTTTCCGGCGGCAAGCAAGGTGGCACCGCAGGTGTCGGCGTTCTTCTGATCGAACTGGCCGGCCTGTCCTTGCACAGTCTATCACTGTGCGGGGGCAGGCCGTTTTTCGTTTCCTCCCCCGGCAAAAAGGAGGCGCATCGCTATGACCAACCGTTCCCGCCCTCACGCCCCCGCCGCCCGGCGATGGCGCCGATGGCGCGGCTGAGAGCCGTTTTCGCCGTCCGCCGTTCCACCGCTGAAACAAAAGAAACGAGGGTATCATCATGACCATGAAAACATTGTTTGCCGCCGCTGCCGGCGCGCTGTTCGCTTTCTCCCTGACCGCCTGCGGGTCCGCCCCGTCCTCCTCCGCCGCGCCGGGGTCCTCCTCCGCCGCCAATGCCGCCTCCGCGGGCGAGGGCTACCGCATCGCCATCGTACAGCAGATGGACCACGCCTCCCTGGACGAGATCCGGCTGGCCATCGAGGCTGAACTGGACGCCAAGGCCCAGGAGCTGGGGGTGACCATCGAGTACCAGGAGTTCAACGGCCAGAACGACCCCACCCTGCTGGGCCAGATCGGCACCCAGGTGGTGAGCGACGGCTTTGACGCCATCATCCCCATCGCCACCCTGGCGGCGCAGCAGATGCAGCTGGCCACCGAGGGCACCGACATCCCGGTGGTGTTCGCCGCCATCTCCGACCCGGAAGGCGCGGGCATGACCGGCGAAAACGTGACCGGCACCAGCGACGCGCTGGATACCACCCTGATCCTGGATATGATGCTGGCCCAGAACCCGGAGATCAAGACGGTGGGCCTGCTGTACAGCCAGTCGGAACCCAACAGCACCCTGCCCATCGCCCAGGCGAAGGAATATCTGGACAACAAGGGCGTCGCCTATGTGGAGCGCACCGGCAACACCAACGATGAGGTCATCAGCGCGCTCACCAGCATGCTGGACCAGGTGGACGCCATCTTTACCCCCACCGACAACGTGGTGGCCGCCGTGGAACTGGCCATCGCCCCCACCATGATCGAGGCGGGCGTGCCCCACTACGCCGGGGCGGACTCCTTCGTGCGCAATGGCGCCTTCGCCACCTGCGGCTGCAACTACACCGAACTGGGCGCCGTGACCGCCGACATGGTCATCGAGGCCCTGCAGACCGGCACCATCCCGGAAGTCTACCAGATGCCCGGCAACATCATCACCGTGAACACCGAGACCGCCGCCGGCCTGGGCGCGGACTACAGCATGTTCGCCGATATGGCCGACAGTCTGGCGGAGGTCGTCACCACCGAAGACTGATCCTCTTCGCCGCGAACCCCTCGCGACCGGGGCCGCGCCGGGCCGCGGCGCTCGCGCTATCACCTTATAGAAGGAGGCCTGTCCCTATGTCGTCTTTTCTGACCCTGGCCATCGTGCAGAACGCTTTGGAGCTGGGCTTTGTCTACGCGCTGGTGGCGCTGGCTTTGTATCTGAGCTACAGTGTGCTGAACATCGCCGACCTGTCCACCGACGGGTGCTTCGTGCTGGGCTGCGCGGTGGGGGCCACCGTGGCCCTTTCGGGCCACCCGGTGCTGGCCCTGTTCGCCGCCATGGGGGCAGGGGTGCTGTCCGGATTTGTCACCGCCTTTCTCCAGACCCGGCTGGGGGTGCAGAGCATCCTGGCAGGCATCATCGTGAACACCGGCCTGTATACCGTGAACATCGCCGCCATGGGCTTTTCCAGCAATCTCAACCTGTTCACCGCCGACACCCTGTTCACCCGGTTCGCCGCCCTGCTCAAGGGCACCCCGCTGGCCGGCTGGGACGGGCTGATCCTGGCGGCGGCCGTCACCCTGCTGGCCACGCTGGCGCTGCGGCTGTTCCTGGGCACCCGGCTGGGGCTGAGCATTCGGGCCACCGGCGACAACGCCGATATGGTGCGGTCCTCCTCCATCAACCCGGCCTTTACCATCACGGTGGGGCTGTGCATCAGCGGGGCGCTCACCGCTTTGTCCGGCGCGGTGCTGGCCCAGTATCAAAAGACCTGCGACATCAACCTGGGCACCGGCATGGTGACCATCGCCCTGGCCAGCCTGATCATCGGCGAAACCCTGCTGGGCTGGGCCGGGCCCCGGGCGCGGATGCTGGCCCCGGTGGCGGGCAGCGTGGTCTACCGGTTCATCATGGCCATCGCCCTGCGGCTGAACCTGCCCGCCGAGTGCCTGAAACTGGTGAGCGCCCTCATCGTGGCGGTGGCCATCGCCGCGCCCCGGCTGCGGCAGCTGGCCGCCCTGCAAAAGCGCAAGATGGCGGCCAAGGCGGCCCGCCGCGCCCGCGCGGTGAAAGGAGGCGATGCCGGATGCTGACACTGACCGGTCTGTGCAAGACCTTCAACCCCGGCACCGTCAATGAGAAAAAGGCGCTGCAGCAGGTGGACCTGCACCTGGCGCCGGGGGATTTCGCCACCATCGTGGGCTCCAACGGGGCGGGCAAGAGCACCCTGTTTGCCGCCATCGCCGGCGGTTTTTACCCGGACGCGGGCAGCGTGGAGCTGGACGGCCGGGACGTGACCTTCCTGCCGGAATACAAGCGCAGCCGCCAGCTGGGCCGCCTGTTTCAGGACCCGCTGCGGGGCACCGCCCCCCACATGACCATCGAGGAGAACCTCTCCCTGGCCTGGCTGCGGGCCAGCCGCAGCCGGGGCGGTATCCTGAGCCGGGTGAACCGGGCACAGCGGGAGCTGTTCCGGGAACGGCTGGCCGCCCTGGGCCTGGGCCTTGAGGACCGGATGAAGCAGCCGGTGGGGCTGCTCAGCGGCGGGCAGCGCCAGGCGCTGACCCTGCTGATGGCCACCCTGGTGACCCCGAAACTGCTTCTGCTGGACGAGCACACCGCCGCCCTGGACCCGGGCACCGCCGCCGTGGTGCTGGAACTGACCGAAAAGATCGTGGCCGAAAACCACATCACCTGCCTGATGATCACCCACAACATGGCCGACGCGCTGCGGCTGGGCAACCGGACCCTGATGATGGACGCCGGCCGGATCGTGCTGGACGTGCAGGGGCCGGACCGGGCCGGCATGACGGTGACCGATCTTCTGGAACGGTTTGGCCGCAGCACCGGCCGCGCTCTGGACAACGACCGCATCCTGCTCAGCGGCCTGGAATAAGCCAAACTCGCTCCGGAAGGCGCATGCTTTCCGGGGCGATTTGCGTTTTATACAAAGAATTTTGTAAAGTATTGTGCAGTTATGACAATTTATACCGGCCCCGGGCCGGCAAAAGACCGGCGTTTTTCCGGCTGTTCAAACGCCTTCGACGCGGCTATAATAGGTGCGATACCGCGCGGGACGGGGAAAGAACGCGGCCGCGGGCCGCACGGCAAGAAACGAGGGATCATACTATGGAACAGACGCGCACAGCCGGGCCGGCGCGGCCCTCGCTGCTGAAGATGACCTGGCCGGTGTTCATCGAACTGCTGCTGCAGATGCTGGTGGGCAACATCGACCAAATCATGCTCAGCCGCTACAACGACACGGCGGTTGCCGCGGTGGGCAACGCCAACACGGTGATCAACATCCTGATCCTGACCTTCAACGTGATCAGCCTGGCCTCCACCATTCTGGTGAGCCAGTATCTGGGCGCCCGGCAGGAGCAGACGGTGCGGCAGGTGTATGTGCTGAGCTGCCTGGTGAACCTGATCGTGAGCCTGGCGCTCACGGTGGGGCTGCTGGCGGCGGCCGGGCCGCTGGTGGCCCTGATGGGGGTGCCCGCCGAGGCCGCGCCGGAATGTCTGGCGTATCTGCGGGTGGCGGCGCTGAGCCTGCCGTTCCAGGCGCTGATGCTCACCTTCAGCGCCTTTCTGCGCGCCCACGCCCGGATGACCGTCATCATGCTGACCACCGGCCTGATCAACCTGCTGAACATCGCCGGCAACACCGCCTTTATCTACGGGCTGGGCCCTCTGCCGCAGCTGGGGGCGGCGGGTGCGGCCCTGTCCACCACCCTGTGCCGGATCGCCGGCACGGCGGTGCTGGCGGCGGCCTTTCTGCACAGCGTGCCCGGGGCCACCCTGTCCCCGGCGCTGCTGCGGCCTTTCCCCAAACCGCTGCTGCGCCGGCTGCTGGGCATCGGCCTGCCGGCGGGCGGCGAGGGGCTGTCCTACAATCTGAGCCAGGCGGCCAGCCTGGTCTTTATCAACGCGATGGGCACCTACGCGGTCACCACCCGGATGTACGCGGTGATGTTCGCGCAGATCTGCTACATGCTCATCAGCGCGGTGAGCCAGGCGGTGGCGATCCTGGTGGGATATTCCATCGGGGCGCGGGATTTTGAGCAGGCCAAGCGGGATAACGCCCGGGTCCTGCGCCTGTTTTTGCCCATCACTGTGGGCATCGCGCTGGTGCTGGCGCTCTTTGCCCGGCCCCTGTACGGGCTTTTGAGTGCCGATCCCCGGGTCATCGAACTGGGGGCCCGGCTGATGTGGATCGAGGTGGTGCTGGAGATCGGCCGCTGCTTCAACATCGTGCTGGTGCGCAACCTGCAGGCGGTGGGGGATGTGCGGTTCCCGGTGGGGGTCGGCATTTTGAGCCAGTGGATCATCGCGGTGGGCCTGGCCTGGGTGCTGGGCGTGTGGATGGACCTGGGCCTGGCGGGGGTGTGGCTGTCCTTCGCACTGGACGAAAATCTGCGGGGCGTCATCTTTTTGATCCGGTGGCGGCAGGGCCGCTGGCAGCAGATCCAGACGGTGTGACCGGCGTTTTTCACCGGCAGTTTACACAAATCCCGCCTTTTATGCTATAATAAGATATCTGACCTGTATTTCAGTTGTATCCGGCCGCCTTGTCGGCCGCCTTTTCAAGGAGGTACTTCGCTATGAATCTGGCTCCGCTTCCCACCGGCATACTGCGGATGCGCGCCGGCCTGGACGAGCTGGTGTTCTACCCGGAACAGCGGCCCATCCTGCCGGACCGGCTCTCCGCCATGGCCGGCAGCGATCAGCCGCTTCTGCCCTGCCGCCTGTTGGATGAGGACGGCCGCGTGGCCCTGGTGTACGATGTGGGCAGCCGGCTGCGGGTGAGCAAGCTGCTGCGGGTACACCCGCAGGAGATCTGGCCCGCGGCGGCGGCGCTGCGGGCGCTCTGCCTGGCGATACAGGGTCTGCCGGCGGCGGGGCTCGGGCCCGAGGGGCTGAGCTTCTGCCCGGACCATATTTTCTGGGACGCGGCCCGGCGGGCGGTCTACCTGACCTATCTGCCCCTGGCCTGCGAACAGGACCCGATCCAGCGGCTGCGGGACGCGGCGCTGGAACTGGCCCGCATCGCCCCCGGCACGCCGGACGCCCGGCACCTGGCGGACTATGTGTCCCAGCCGGATTTCTCGGCCATGGGGCTGCGCCGCCTGGCGGAGCGCATGCTGGACCCGCAGCCCACCGGCGGCGAGATCGAGGTGCCGCTCTACCCGGCCCCGTCTGCGGCGCAGGAGGAGTTCACCACCCTGATCGAGACCGCGCCCCGGCCGGAGGGCACCGTCACCAGCGTCACCGGCAACCTGTACGAACTGCAGCGCCGGCAGATGCTGGCGGCCGCCCGGCAGGACGGCGGCGGGGTGCGGCTGTGCATCACGGCGGGGCAGGATTCCAGCCATGTCAACGTGACCCAGCTTCCCTGCGTGATCGGGCGCAGCCCGGAAATGGCCCAGCTGGTGCTGGAGGACCCGCAGCTCAGCCGCCGCCACGCGGTGCTGGAATGGGTGGACGGCCGGCTGTGCGCCCGGGACCTGGGCTCCAAGAACGGTATGTCGGTGGACGGGGTGCGCTATCCGGCGGGCCAGGCGGTGCCGCTGCCGGTGGGGGCTACCCTGACCCTGGGCCAGACCCTCATCACGGTGGAGGGGCTGCTGGAGGACGAATCCGTATAAGCGACCGCGCCGGGCTGCCGTTTGAAGCAAAACGGCGGCCCGGTTCGTTTTACCAAAAGAAGGAGGGGTGATCCTCATGGGCAAGAGCGCTCTGATCCTGGAAGGCGGGGCTTTCCGGGGCAATTTTACCAGCGGGGTGCTGGACGTGTGGATGGAGGAAGGGCTGTGGGCCGACGCGGTGGCGGGCACCAGCGCCGGGGCGCTGAACGCGCTGTACTACGCGGCGCGCCAGCCGGACACAGCCATCCGTGTGAACACCGAATACGCGCGGGACCCCCATTATGTGGGTCTGCGGGCCTTTGCGGCCAGCCGCAGCTTTGTCAATTTTGATTATCTGTTCGACGATATCTGCAAAGAGCGGATCCCTTTTGACTTTGCCGGGCTGGAGGCCTCCCCCATCCGGTACATGGCGGTGGCCACCAACTGCAACACCGGCAGGGCGGAGTATTTTGAGAAGGGCGGCCCGGTGGATATCTACCAGGCGGCCCGGGCCTCCTGCAGCATGCCGCTGTTCACCCCCTTTGTGACGCTGAACGGCCAGCCCTACCTGGACGGGGGCATCGCCTGTTCCTTCCCGCTGCAGTGGGCGCTGGACGAGGGGTACGAACAGATCGTGGTGGTGACCACCCGCCCGCTGGGCTTCCGCAAGGAGCGGCTTACCAAGCGGATGAAGGACCTGTACTATGCCCGGTACCGCCACTGGCCGGAACTGATGAAGGCGCTGCTGTACATGCCGGTGCAGTACAACAAACTCATGGACCTGACCGACCACCTGGCCCAGGAAGGCCGCATCCTGGTGGTGCGTCCCGCCGCGCCGCTGGCGGTGGACCGGCTGGAACGGGACCCGGACAAACTGCAGCTGATCTATTCCCAGGGCCGGGAACAGGGCCTGCGCGCCCTCCCCGCCCTGCGGGAGATGCTGGGGCGGTAAGACGGCCAATCCGGGGGATGCAACAAATGATCTGGAAAGATTGTACCGTGATACGGACAGCTTTCAATTTACTGTTACCCCGGTATATACAAGCGTCCTGTTCTTTGATAAGAGTTCCCGTCTGCTGGGACACTATCAGGCGGGGGCGGTTTCTACTCCGACCGGCGG
>CASFJO010000085.1 GCA_949295035.1 uncultured Gemmiger sp. | reverse complement strand
TTAGCTGACGGTTTTCGGGTGCATACGAAACTCCCGTCTGATTCCTAACAGGAATTAGGCGGGAGTTTTTCTTGTTAACAGAGTTTATATTGGAGGATAACATTATGAAAACATTACTTTCCTGTGAATTTAACATGGATATCGGTTGCGTTGAACTAAGATATTCCGACGGCAGCATGGTTTCCATCAACTGCACCGCTGTTGAGGATAATGAATTTTTGCGTCGATTGCAATGACTTGGCCTACAAAGTCAGAGATGATGCTAACGAACAGAATCAGGATGCCTATGAAAAGCATCTGAAAGAGTGGAAAAAAAGAGCAAAGAAGCCGTCCGAAACATTTCTGTTATGGCAGCAGGAGTTTTTGGCTCCTCTCGAAAAGAAATTGAGAAAGGATGAATCCCAATAACAAAAAGCGCCTCGCCGCCGGAATCGAATCCAGTGGTGAGGCGTTTTTTTGCCTACGGGCTTATGCTTTAATTTCCTGCCCGTTTTTGAAGGTGAAGCGGATGTCATCGGCACTATAAACAGTGGCGTATTCCACCAGCGAGTGCCAATTTTCCAGATTGAACTCGGTGAGTGTTTCCGGTAAGGCCTCGAAGCTCTCAAGGAAAACTTTAATGTCGGCTCTCTGAGTCTGCATCCGATCCAGCTCGGCCATAACCGTCTCAAGGCGCTGCTTAGCGGTTTCAAAACGCTGGGTCAGGTTGTCGTAGCGTTTCTGGTACTCGGTCTGGTCAAGGGCGACATGGGCGTTTTCGTAAATAGTCTGCTGCACCATATCGGAAATGAGTTGCGTTTCTTCCAGCAGCGTGGCCTGTTCCGCTTCCAGCTCGGTGGTGCTAAAGAGCAGGTCCATCATCTCACGACAGTTGGCGATGACCTCATCCTTGTCCACCAGCAGCTTGTTTGCCGCCGATAGGAATACCGTGGTTCGCTGATTGCGGACTTTGAAGTGGATGGTGTTGACCTGTCGAACATGGTGCGTGAGGCTCTCGGAATGGATGACCTCTATGTCTTTGACGGCAATAATAAGCCGGACAGAATTGACCGCGTCACCATTGATTATCACCGCGTTACAAAGATTAAGTCCAAACATCCCATCTCGGAAAATGCTGAGTATATGACCTGGGATTACACCGAGAGATTGGTGCTTGACCGTGAAAGCGAAACCATAGAGCATATTCAGAACATTGGCAGCGGTTGCATAGTATCCAAAAAATACTATGTCCAGGGTGGAGTTGAGGGTTTGCTCGATGATATCGATGCCGACGACTTGTTTGGTGAGATTGAGGGCAACCCGGATGATGTGGTTGAGAACCCTCTTGAAACAAAGGATTACACCATCACGGTCGATTTCAGAAAGGGACCGCAGCGTGTCATCCAGGGAACATACGATAAGAAGGCTCTACCGGAGTTCTGGGGCGACTTTGCAGAAACGGTATGGAACTTCATGCGTTTCTATGGTTGGGGTGAAATGCTCGATCCTGCGGTCTATGAGAAGGTCAAGCGCCGCAAGAACGATTACATCTACTGTAGCGTGGAATTTGACGAAGGCTATAAAAGTTACTATTACATTGCTGATGAGGACAACATCTCTGTCGGTGATTACGTAATTGTTCCTGTCGGCAAGGACAACCATCACTCTGTTGCAGAGGTGGTAAAGGTGGAGTATTTTGCAGAGGGGGACGTTCCTCTGCCTCTTGACCGTACAAAGCATATTATTCGTAAGTGTACCGATGAAGATTTTGATCCTCCAATGTAAACTTTCAAATTCTTTCGCTGTACTTTCAAATTTTACCCCACACTTTCAAATTATTCCTCGGTAGGGGGTTCGTTTGAAAATCATAAAAATATATGATTTTCCCTGGAAAGCCAAAAAATTCTGGCAGCAAGAGGCTCAATTTGAACCCCCTGTTGCCAGAACTCTTTGATATGCAAGGCTTTTCAGTTAGGAAAAAAATAAAAGTCCGAAACCGATTGTATTAACGGTTTCGGACTTTTGTGGCGGAGAGAGAGGGATTCGAACCCTCGGTGCCTTTATGGGGCACACACGATTTCCAGTCGTGCGCCTTAGACCAGCTCAGCCATCTCTCCATGCCGCAAGGCGCTTATATACTATAAACGATTTACAGCGGCTTGTCAAGTGGTTTTGCTGGATTTTGTGTCAGAAATTGAGGGCGAAGCACCTTTTCGGCTTTCGCGCATTCCGCACAGCGCCGGCTGCAGCGCCCTCGGCCACATAAGCGCCAGATAGAGCAACGCGCCCGCCGCGCCGCCAACCGCGATCTGGACGGCAAGACCTCCTCCCGCCAGCCTTCCGGACACCAGCCAGGCCAATCCCAGCGCGGGCGCCAGGCAGGCCGCCGGGCGAAGGGCCCATTGCAGCAGGTCGAACCGCAGCCCGGCCACCTGCAGCAGACGGCGCAGGTTCAACAGGCAGGTAAAGGCGTTGGAAAACGCCATCACGCCCAGGAATCCCCCGATGCCCAGGCGAGGCAGTGCCAGCAGGATCAGCAGAATGCGCAGCACCGAGTCCTGCAAGCTGTAGCGGAAGGTGGCCATCTGCTGCCCCATCCCCTTGAGCGCGCCGTCCACCATGCTTTCCAGATACATCAGCGGGGTGAGCGGCCCCAGCACCGCCAGATACAGGCCCACCTCCCCGCTGCCGTACAGCAGCTGCCCCAGCGGGCGGGCATAGAGGGTGAACATACCGCCGCCCAAAAGCGAGAAGGCGGTGGTGAGAAGCAGCATCCGGGCCAACAGGCGCTGCAGCTGGCCCGATCTGTCCCGGATGTGTGCTTCGGTGATCTCCGGCAGCAGCAGAGTGGCCAGCGCACCCAGAATGGAAAACGGAAAAAACAGCACCGGCAGCGCCATCCCTTTCAGGGCCCCGTACTGCGCCAGCGCCTGGGCCCGGGAACCGGTATACAAAGCCAGACAGGCGGGTACCAGGGCGTTCTCCGCCGCGGCCAGCCCGCTGGCCAGGCAGCGGCTGCCCTCCAGCGGCAACAGGATGCGCCACAGGCGTGGAGCGATATCCGGCGGAGCCGTTCGGTCTCCGGCGGGCAGACTACGGCGATCCCGCAGCCAGAACACGCCCATAAGCAGACAGGAAAAGATCTCCCCGGCCGTGCCGCCCAGCATGACAGCGGCGCAGGCCCATCCCACACCCCAGCCTTCCACCCGGCGCAGCAGCCAGACGATCATCGCGATGCGCAGCAGTTGTTCCGCCATCTGGCTTTCCACCGAGGGGGCCACCCGTCTCCGGGCCAGAAAATATCCTCGCAGCGCGGCGGCCACCGCCATAAAAGGCAGGCTGGGAGCCAACAGACGCAGCGAAAGTTCGGCACGGGCGTCGCCCAGCAGATACCGGGCCGCCGGATAGGCGGCAAAAAATTGCAGCGCGCCCGCCGCAATCCCCAGCAGAGCGCCGGTTCGCGCTACACGGCCCAGCGCACCCGCTGCCCGGCCCGACTTTTCACCGGCCAGTTCCTCGGCCACCAGGCGGGTAGCCGCCACCGAAATGCCGGCGGTGGAAAAGGTAACGGCCAGATTGTACACCGACAGGGACAACTGATACAGCCCCATCCCCTCGGCTCCGATCCAGGCCGCCAGCCAGACCCGGAACAGCATCCCCACCCCGCGCAGAGCGAATCCGCTGAGGGTGAGGAGCATGGCATTTTTCAGATACAGCGTCGGTTTTTGCATGGGCAGCCCTCCGTTTGCTGCCAGTATATGCAAAAACGCGGGGGAAGATGTTTCCCCCGCCGGCGCTTACACCAGTGCGGGATGGTCCGCGTGCAGCTCGATGCCGCTCTCCCCCACCTGCGCGGTAAAACTGGAACCGGGCGCGGCCTGCCCGGCGGCGATCCGGTCCGCCAGAGCCTGTTCCACCGCCCGGCTCACCTGACGGCGCAGTTCCCGGGCTCCATAACCGGGCTTTGCCTGCCCGGCCAGCACCCGGGCCACCTGCGGCGTATGCCGCAGCTTGTATCCGCTGCGGCCCGCCCGTTCCTCCAGCTGGCAGAGCAGCCGGTCGGCGATGGCCTCAAGAGACCGGGCGCCCAGCGGCTCAAACACCACCGTTTCGTCCATACGGCCCAGCAGTTCCGGACGGAAAAAGCGGCGTGCTTCTTCCAGCGCCTGCTCTTTCTGGCGGGCCAGGGTGGTCTCCGGGCCGGCGCCAAACCCCACCGGGCCGGTCTGTCCCGACAAAAACCGCGCCCCCAGATTGGATGTGATGAGCACGATGGTATTGGTGAAATCCGCCTTGCGGCCCATACTGTCGGTCAGGCACCCGTCCTCCAGGATCTGGAGCAGCAGATTTTGCAGATCCGGGTGCGCCTTTTCCATCTCATCAAACAGCACTACGCTATAGGGACGGCGACGCACCGCCTCGGTCAACTGGCCGCCTTCCCCGTGGCCCACATAGCCCGGCGGCGAGCCAAGAAGCCGGGCCGCCGCGTGGGCTTCGGCGTATTCGCTCATGTCAAAGCGCAAAAGTGCCTTCTCGCTGCCAAACCAGCTGGACGCCAGCACCCGGGCCAGGTGAGTTTTGCCCACGCCGGTGGGGCCAAGAAACAACATGGCGCCGATAGGGCGTCCACTCTCCCGCAAGCCGGTGCGGCTGCGCCGGATCGCCCCGGCCACCGCCGCGACCGCCCGCGGCTGCCCCACCACCTGGCCGGCCAGTTCCCGTTCCAGCCGCTCCAGCCGGGCGCGCTGTTCCTCCCCTACCCGCTGAGCCGGCACGCCGCTGATCCGGGAGACCACCTGAGCGATGTCCTCGCCGGTGAGCACGGGGTTGGCGGCGTCCGCGGCCCGGATGCGCGCGGCAGCCGCGGCCTCGTCCAGCAGGTCGATGGCCTTGTCCGGCAGAAAACGCCCCGGCATATACCGCACCGACAGACGCACCGCGGCCTCCACCGCCTCAGGGGGAATCGTCACTTTATGGTATCCCTCATACCGGGGCACCAGCCCCTGCAAAATCCGGCAGGCCGCTTCGGGGGTCGGCTCCTCCACCGTGACAGTGCCGAACCGGCGTTCCAGTGCCGCATCCTTCTGAATGCAGCGCCGATACTCTTCCTGGGTAGTGGCCCCGATCAGCTGCAGCGCGCCCCGGGCCAGCAGCGGTTTCAGAATGCTGGCCGCGTCGATGGCGCCTTCCGCCGCGCCGGCGCCCACGATCACATGGATCTCATCAATGAACAGGATCGCGTTTTTGTCCCGGCTCAGCTCATCCAACAGGCTTTTGAATCGTTCTTCAAAATCGCCCCGATACTTTGTGCCGGCCACCAGCGCGCCCATATCCAGGCTGATGACCCGCCGCCCCCGCAGCGCGAGCGGCGCGGCGCCGGACGCGATGCGCTGGGCAAGAGCCTCCGCCAGCGCGGTTTTGCCCACGCCCGGCTCTCCTACCAGGCAAGGATTGTTTTTGCGTCGGCGGCAAAGGATCTCCTCCATGCGGGCCAGTTCATCCTCCCGGCAGAATACCGGGTCCAGCGCGCCTTCCGCCGCCATGCGGGTCAGGTCCTGGCCGTATTTGTCGCTTGCCCGCCCGGCGCGTACCGGAGCCACCGCGCGGGGCGGCGGCAGCGGCAGCACCAGCTGGCCGGACAACTGCCGGCATTCCCGGGCGGCCTCGGCGGTCTCCACCCCCATTTGCCCCAGCCACATACAGGCGGTGCAACCGGGATCTTCCAGCATGGCGCAGAGCAGATGCTCGGTCTGGACATATTTAATATGGGCGCTGCGGGCCCCCACCTTGGCAAATTCCATGGTTTTGCGCAACTCCGGCGCGGGCGCGCTGCGCACCGCCGACGCCCCCGGCGCGGCCAGCGCCTCTACCCGGCGTTCCACAGCCTCGGCCGTGATCCGATGCGCCCGCAAAAAGGCGGTGGCCGGGCCGGACCCCTGCTGCAGGATCGCCGCCAAAAGGTGACCGGTCCCCGCCTGGGTCAGGCCCTGACGGCCAGCCAGCGACAGTGCCTGCCGCAGCGCCTGCGCCGCCGATTGGGAATATCCCCGATACAACTGCATACTTCTTGCCCTCCGATGCCAAAAGTTTACGTCTGCAGTATGGACGCGGCGGGAGCGTTTCAATCAAAAGGCGCAAAAACGCCCGCCGGAAAAGCCGGCGGGCGCCGCATCGGGGCATAAGAATTTGTTTACAGAACTCCGGCCTTGCACATCTCAATGAACTGTCTCGCCACCCGCGGGCTGCGGCCGCCCGCCCGGATGGCAAACGCTTCCGCCCGTTCGATCAGGCGCGCGGCGGGCCGGTCCACTCCATACTGGCCGGCCAGGTCCAATACGATGCGGGAGAATTTTTCCTTGTCGGGGCGGGTAAACGTAACGGTCAGCCCGAACCGGGCAGACAGGCTCATAAGCTCCTGCATAGTGTCGGCATGGTGGATATCGTCCCCCTCCCGGTCAGAGAGCGTCTCCTTGATCAGATGCCGGCGATTGCTGGTGGCATAGACGGCGATGTTGCTGCTCCGGCCGCCCACGCTGCCCTCCAGAATGGCCTTGAGGGAGGCAAAATTATCGTCGTTGGCGGCGAAACTCAGATCGTCGATGAAGAGGATAAACTTGAGCGGGTTGGCCGCCAGCGAATCCATCAGGCGGGGGATCTGGTACAGCTGATGCTTTTTGACCTCCACCAGCCGCAGCCCCTCCGGCGCGAACCGGTTGGCGATGGCCTTGATGGCACTGGATTTTCCGGTGCCGGCGTCGCCATAGAGCAGCACGTTGTTGGCAGGCTGCCCCGCCAGCAGCGCCCGGGTATTGGCCACCACCTTTTCCCGTTCGGCCTCATAGCCGGGCAGCTGATCCAGCCGCTGGGGGTCGGGATGTTCCACCGGGATCAGTTTGCCGTCCTTCACGGTGAACACGTGATACCGGGCAAACATCCCGTATCCGGTACGCCCTACATTGGCCAGACGCGCCTGGTAGGCGGCCGTCAGATCCGCCGGGGTGGCTTTCCAGCGCGGCAGAAAATCCAGCCGGGGCGAAGCTGCCAGCACCTGTTCACTGGCAAGGCCGGTCAGCCGGCTCAAAAAAGCCAACTCCCTGTCCAGCATGGCGCGCATCTCCTCCGGCGCGCCGCCCGGGCCGCAGTGGCGCACCACATACAGATCTTCCTGCTGGAGGACCGCCTCTTTCAGATAGCGGCCCCAGTCCAGCGTACGGGGAAGCAGTTCCGCGCAGAAAGCGCCGTACGCATCGGCAAAAGCGCGCTCGTCAACGGGATCGCATTCCAGCAAAGCCAGCAGACGGGCCACCACCGGATCTTCCCGCAGGCCGCGAAAAATCACAAGGCCCCGCATGCGCAGGGCGATCGGTCGAATCTGCATCCAAAATTCCTCCCCTTCCGCCAGGCCCTTACTCGGCCAGCGGGAATGGTTTCATTATACCGCGGGGCCTGCCGTGCTTCAAGCCGCTACTTGACAAAAGTGCACGAATGTTGTAGGGTAAAGATTATTGAATGTGACAAGAAACGCTGACCAGAGAGGGGCTTGTAGCGCATGTTGACCTTAGACCGTATCTATCACGCCGCATTTGTTTTGAAAGATGTTGCCCGCAAAACCGACCTGATCGCGGCGCCCAACCTGTCGTCGGACGCCCGGCTGTATCTGAAGACCGAGAATCTGCAGGTGACCGGCAGCTTCAAGCTGCGGGGCGCCTATTACAAGATCAGCCAGCTCTCCGAGGAGAAAAAAGCCCGGGGCATCATCGCCTGCAGCGCCGGCAACCATGCGCAGGGCGTGGCTTTGGCGGCCACCAAAAGCGGGATCCCCAGCACCATCTGCATGCCGGACGGGGCCCCTATCAGCAAGGTGGAGAATACCAAGCGCCTGGGTGCCAGGGTAGAACTGGTCAAGGGCGCCTACGACGACGCCTACGCCTATGCCTGCCGTCTGCAGCAGGAGACCGGCGCCACCTTTATCCATCCCTTTGACGACGACGAGGTCATCGCCGGGCAGGGAACCATCGGGCTGGAGATCCTGGATCAGCTGGCCGATGTGGACGCGGTGATCGTGCCCATCGGGGGCGGCGGCCTGATCAGCGGCGTGGCGTTTGCCGTAAAGAACCTGAAGCCGGAGTGCAAGGTCTACGGGGTACAGGCGGCGGGAGCGCCCAGCATGTTCAACAGCGTCAAAGAGCACAGCCAGATCACCCTGGACACTGTATCCACCTTTGCGGACGGCATCGCGGTCAAGCATCCGGGGGATACCACATTTGCCTTGGTGGAAAAGTACGTGGACGAGATCGTGACGGTGACCGAGGACGAGATCGCCGCCGCCGTGCTGGCCCTAATCGAGAAACAGAAGCTGATCGCCGAGGGCGCGGGCGCGGTGAGCGTGGCGGCGGCCATGTTCGGCAAGCTGCCTCTGGCCGGCAAAAAGGCGGTCTGCGTGGTGAGCGGCGGCAATATTGATGTGAACATCCTGAGCCGTGTGATCACCCGCGGCCTGGTCATGAGCGGCCGAAACGCCAATCTGATGATCGCGCTGGAAGACAAACCCGGGCAGCTGCAGGGGGTCAGCGATATCATCAGCCGCTGCGGCGCCAATGTGGTCAGCGTGCACCATGACCGGGGCGACACCAGCATGTCCATCACCAGCTGCTTTTTGAAGCTGGGGCTGGAGACCCGCGATCAGGCGCAGATCGACCAGATCCGCGAAGAACTGACCCGGGCGGGCTTCAAGCTGGTCAACGAACGGGTCTGTCAGTGAATCTTTCCGGCCGCTCTCTCATAGAGAAGGACGGCCGCTTTTTTGCGCATTCCTCCGGCAAAATCAACAAAGCCACCCCCGCAAATTCATAGTATCTGCGCATAGTCTTTTTCTGTCTTTTCTTGTATACTGGTAAAATAGTGTGTGAGAAGCAGAGCGCAGCACAAAACCGCTTGTTTTGTGCTGCGCTTTTTTATTCAGGAAAGGAAGGTCAGCATGAAGAAAATCGCCAAACGCGCTATATGGGTCCTCCTCGCCCTTATCGCGATCCTGGTGCTGGTGGTGGGCGGCTATATCGCCTATCTGCAGCTGCAATATTATCGAATCGAGGATGGCCTTCCCCTGGAAGTGATCTCTCCGCAGGAATCGCTGCTCCAGCCTGGCGCTACCTACACAGCCGTGAGCTGCAATCTGGGCTTTGGCGCGTACGGGCCGGAGTATTCCTTCTTTATGGATACGGGCGTCATGGCGGACGGGACCCCCACCCAAGGCCTGTACGGCAAGGCCACAAGCCGGGAATCGGTGCTTGCCAACACATCGCTGGCGCTGCAGACCCTGCAGCCACTGAACGCGGATTTTATTCTCCTGCAGGAGGTGGACTACAACTCGCACCGCAGTTTTCAGGTGGATCAGCGGGAGATGGCCATTCAGGCGTTTCCCGGCTACGGCTATACCTGGGCGGAAAATTTCCACAGCGGGTATCTTGCCTATCCGCTGAACGACCCCCACGGCGTCGTCAACGCCGGGCTTCTGACCCTGTCCCGCTATGCGGTAAGCGACGCGGTGCGCCGCAGCTATCCCATCGACGACAATTTTTTTCTCAAGTTTACCGACCTGGACCGTTGTTTCTCGGTCATGAGGCTGCCTGTTGAGGGCAGTGACCGGCAGCTTGTACTGATCCATAACCACATGTCGGCCTATGACAGCGGCGGTGTGATCCGGGCACAGCAACTGGAACTGCTTTGCCAGGTGTTGGAGGAGGAATATGCCGCCGGAAATTACGTGATCGTGGGCGGGGATTTCAACCATGCCCTGTACGGGACCGAGCATGCCTTTGCGTCGGAGCAGCAATTTCCCGGCTGGGTACAGTCGCTGGACGACAGCGACCTGCCGCAACACTTCTCTTTTGTTCAGGCGGACAACGGATTTGAGGTGCCCACCTGCCGCGGGGCGGACATCCCGTATACCGAGGGGGTCAACTATACCACTGTGGTGGACGGATTTATCGTTTCCGACAATCTGATCGCCAGCGCGGAAAATCTGGACACCGGATTTTCGTTCAGCGACCACAATCCGGTGCTGCTGACCTTTGAACTGGCCGCGTAAACTGTGATGCGCGCAGCCAAACCTCCGGCGAAAACTCTCCCCTTTCGACCGGCGCAACAGGTCCTGCGTGACATAATAAAAGCGAACAGCACCCTTCCGTATCTCGGGAACGGGCTGTTCGCTTTTATGTTTGACGGGATCAGCGGGTATGCTCCCCGGGCATCCCGCCCGCCTGGCGGATCTTGGCAAGCGTGTCTTCCAGCACCTGGTTGCGGAGCGCCAACATGGGCGGAAACTCCTCCAGATTCTCCCACCCATACTCCTGCTGCAGTTCGTACTCAAGCGGGATCCAGGTGCTGATATCCGACTCGTTGTGCTGGATCACAGCCTCGATTCGATCCAGTGCCTTATAAAGCCGTGCTTCCGGCGTTTGCAGCGCATCCATCTCCGCAAACAGCCCGTGAAGCAACAAGGCGTCCGCCTCCGGCGCGGAGTCCACCAGCGCGTCCAGCGCCTTGCCCTCCCTGTCCCGGTCCGCGTCGGTCTTTTCAAATGCCGGGATATCCCCGGTGACCGCTTCGCCCAGATCATGGATCAAGCACATGCGGATGACCTTGTTCATATCCAGTTCCGGAAATTCCGGCGCCAGCAGCAACGCCAGCAGAGCGGTGCGCCAGCTGTGCGCCGCCACGCTCTCCCGCACACCGCCTGCCGTATACGCATGCCGGGGATTGGTTTTCAGCGTTTCCACATGCCGCAGAAACGCAAGAAGCCGAACAGAGTCCACCTTCATTCTCCTTTCCTGCGATCTTGTCTTGTACAGTATAGCATACCTGCCGGGCACGCGCCATAGCATACAGCAGAAGGAGGATCACCATCATGCTTTTTGCCTTTTTGCAAACCATCGCTTCCCACATGCTTTTCTGGGCACTGCATCTGGAGGCGGGGAGTTTCCCCCGGCCGCTCAGCCCCCGCCAGGAAGCCGAAGCGTTCCGCGCGCTGCGGGCAGGTGACCTGCAGGCCCGGGATCGGATCATCCGCCACAATCTGCGGCTGGTGGCGCATATCGCCAAAAAATATTATGCCTCGTTTGGCGATCAGGACGATCTGATCAGCATTGGTACCATAGGTCTGATCAAGGCGGTAAACAGTTTTGACTCGGAAAAGCAGGCCCGATTCAGCACCTATGCCAGCCGCTGTATCGAAAATGAGCTGCGGATGCAATTTCGCAAGGTGCGCCGGACCCCTGTCGCGCTCTCTTTGCAGGACCCGCTGGACAATCAGGAAGGCAGCCTGACGGTCATGGACGTAGTGACCGACAACTTTCTTTTGGATGAAAACTATGAACATCAGGAAGAACAATCCCGCCTGCACGAACTGGTGGATACGCTGCAGGGGCGGGAGCGCCAGGTGCTGATCCTGCGCTACGGTCTCGCGGGGCAATCCGCCCTTACCCAGGCTGAAGTGGCCCAGCTGCTGGGTATCAGCCGCAGTTATGTATCCCGCATTGAGAAAAAGGCGGTGGAAACGCTGCGCAAAAACTGGGATAAGGGCGCGGAAAACCGCTGTGAGCACCGCGCGCGGGCGGATAGCGCCGTATGAACCGCCGGGCACCGGGCCGCAAGGACACAAAAACGATAAGCCGGCTGCAACAGCCGGCTTATCGTTTTTTGCGTTGTGATCTTCCCGGTCAGGCCTTTTTGGCGCGGGACGCCGTCTTGCCCGGCTTGCGGGACTTGCGGTGTTCCCAGAAGGCCCACAGCGAAGTGGTGATGCACAGCGAGGTGTACACACCGGAAATCATACCGGCCATCAGAGGGACCGCGAAGGTATAGATGGAATCCAGACCGAACACGATGGATACCACGCAGACGACGCCCAGCGCCAGACAGGTGGTAATGGTGGTGTTCAGGGAACGGCGCAGGCTCTGGCTGATGCTGGTGTTGACCAATTCATCAAAGCCCAGCTTGTTGCCGTACAGGTTGCGGTTTTCCCGGATGCGGTCGTACATGACTACCGTATCGTTGATGGAATAGCCCAGGATGGTGAGCATAGCCGCGATGAAGTTGGCATTCAGCGGAATGCGGCCGATCACAAACACACCGTAGACCATGCACAGATCGATCAGCAGAGCGATGACCGCCATAACGCCGGCGGGCAGGCCTCCGATGTTGCGGAAGCGCACCATGATATACAGCAGGATCAACACCACGGCGGCAGCCACCGCCACCAGGCTCTTTTGCAGGAACTCGTTGCCGGTGACCTTATCCACGTTGCGGACGGTCAGTTGCTCAAAGTGGTTATCCGCGAAGGCGCTGTTCAGCGCGTCGTCCAGCCGGGCCAGCTGCTCGGTACTGATGTTGGAGGCGCCGGGCAGGGTGATGATCACGGTATTGTCGCCCGTGGCGGCGTTGCTGCCGGTCTGCAGGCTCAAGCCGCTGCCCAGGACCTCCTCGGTCTCGGTGCGCACCTGGTTCAGGTCTATCGTGCCCTCATAGCCATAGGTCAGGATGGCGCCGCCCTTGAACTGAATGTCCATGCCCACGCCCAGCACCGCGGTGCAGACCAGCACCAAAGCGATCAGCGCGCCGGAAATGGAGAAGAACACCCTGCGGTGGCCCACAAAGTTCCAGATGCGGGGCTCGGCATTCTTCTTGGAGGCGCCGTACAGCCAGGGATTGCGCAGCGCCTTCATGCGGGAAATGCCCCGCAGCATCACACGGCTGCACAGAATACCAAAGAAGAAGTTCAGGATGACCCCCACCAGCAAGGTATAACCGAAGGAGTAGACCGTGCCCGCAGTAGAAGGCCCGAAGGCGAAGAAGAGCGGGCTCAGCAACTTGGCCAGGAAACTGTCGGTGGGGCCAAACGCGCCCATGAGGATCACGGCCACGATCATCACGGTGATGTTGCCGTCCACAATGGGGGCCAGACCGCGGTTGAAGCCGGCATTGAGCGCGCCATCCAGGGTCTTGCCGGCGCGAAGTTCTTCCTTGATGCGCTCGGCGGTGATCACGTTGGCGTCAACACCCATGCCGATAGCCAGGATGATGCCGGCAATACCGGGAAGGGTCAGGGTAAAGCTGTTGAACACCCCAAAGTAGCCGGACACGGCTGCCAATGTGGCCGCGACTTGGCCCAGCAGGGCGATGCTGGCAATGAAGCCGGGCAGCCGGTATACCAGGGTCATAAACAGGAAGATGAGAATAAAGGCGATCACGCCCGCCAGCACCATCGCGTCCAGGCTGCCCGCGCCCAGAACCGGGCTCAGGGTACTGTAACTCTCCGCCGAGAGGGCGAAGGGCAGCGCGCCGGAGTTGATCTGCCGGGCCAGGGTGACGACCTCATCCTGGGTGAAGTTGCCGGTGATCACGGCCCGCCCGTCGGTAATGGGCTCCTGCACATTGGCCACGCTGATGCGCGTATCGTCCAGCCAGATGCTGATGGGGGTATCGGAACCGGCCAGTTCGGTGGTAGCCGCGGCAAAAGCCGATTTGCCCGTGTCGCTGAACACCAGCTGCACCACATACTGGCTGCTGGTGCTGCCGGTCTGCTGCTGATACGCCGCAGACGCAGACTCCACATCGTTGCCTTCCAGAATGATCTCGCCGTCGGCGGTATCCCCCTTGCGGAAGACCATGTGCGCGGTCGTACCGATCTCGTCGATGGCCGCCTGCGGGTCAAACTCCGTATCGTCCTCCCGCCAGGGGAAGCGAACAATGATGCGGTCGTTGTTCTCGTCCAGATAGATCTCGCTGTCGGTGACGTTCAGCGCCAGCAGACGCTGCTCAATGACCGACTTGGCGGCCTCCAGCTGTTCGGGGGTGGCGTCCAGATCATCCGCCGGCATAAAGGTCACATCCACGCCGCCCCGGATATCAATACCGAAGCGGATGTCCTGCGCCCCTTTGATGTAGGTGGCGACGGTATCTCCGTACTGGTAGCGGATCCCGAAAAACGCCGTCCAGGCGAAAAGCAGGATCAGGATCGCTACCGCGAAGAAATGCCAGGATTTGCCTTTTTTCTTCATGGGAACCTCCCTAAATTTACGGGCCCTCGGCCCGGAAGTGCCGGATCACTCGGCCAGCAGTTTCTCCACTGTGGCCAGCCGCACGCAGATGCACAGCAGCTGCGAAGCGGTGCGCAGCTCGTCCAGCTGCGGATAGGTAGGCGCGATGCGCAGATGGTTGTCCTTCGGGTCGATGCCGTAGGGGAACGCCGCGCCGGCGCCGGTGAGCACCACGCCCGCCTCCTTGCACAGCTGCACCGTGCGCTTGGCGCAGCCCTCCTGCAGGTACAGGCTGATGAAATAGCCGCCCTTGGGATCGGTCCAGTGGGCGATCTTGCCGCAGCTGGACAGCTGTTCCGCAAAGGTTTCCTTGACCAGATTGAACTTGGGCTCCAGAATGGTGCGGTGCTTTTTCATGTGTTCCAGCACGCCCTGCCGGTTCTTGAGGAACTGCACATGGCGCAGCTGGTTCATCTTGTCGTAGCTGATGATCATGGGCACCATGTTGGAGGTGATGTGCTGAATGTTGATATCGCTGGCCGCCACCGCCGCCACGCCCGCGCCCGGGTAGGTGATCTTGCTGGTGGAGCAGAACAGCAGCGGACGCTGGGGATTGCCCGCCCGTTTGCAGGCTTCCAGGATATTGGGGATCTCAATCTGCTCGTCGGTCAGGTGATGGACGCAGTAGGCGTCATCCCAGATGATCTTGAAATCCGGGGCGGCGGTACGCATCCGGGCCAGCCGGGCCACTGTTTCGCTGCTGTACACATAGCCGTCCGGGTTGGAGTAGACCGGCACGCACCAGATGCCCTTGATGGTCTCGTCCTCCCGCACCAGCTGTTCCACCATATCCATGTCCGGGCCGTCTTCCCGCATGGGCACCGACAGCATCTGGAAACCGAAATACTCGGTCACCCGGAAATGCCGGTCATAGCCGGGAGTGGGGCACAGAAACTTGATGCTGTTGAAAAAGCGCCAGGGACGGATGCTGTCCACAAAGCCGGCGCGCCAGCCCAGGTCGATCAGATAGTACATCATGGCCAGCGAGGAGTTTCCGCAGACGATCACCTCATTGGGCTGCACGCCAAACAGGTCGGCAAAAAAGCGCCGGGCCTCCGGCATACCGGCCAGCAGGCCATAGTTGCGGGCGTCCACCCCGTCTTCGCCGATGTAGTTGTCCATGTGCAGCATCTCTTTGGACAGGTCCAGCTGCTCCGGGCAGGGCTTGCCCCGGGACATATCCAGCTTGAGGCCCTGCGCCTTATAGGCCTCATATTCGCCCAGCAGACGGGTGTGCTCAGCTTCCAGCTGCGCGCGGTCCATTGCAAAGTAATCCGCCATGATCATCTTTCCCTTCTTACATCAGATTCTTTTCCCACTCTATGCGCACCCGCGCGGCGGCGTTTCTGCCGGCGCGCGGCGTACCCGCTTATTATAGTACAATTCACGGCCGGAAACAAGCGTTTCCGCCTCCTTTTTGCAAAATCGCCCCCGTGACAGGCGTCTGTCGCGGGGGCGAACCGGAACCGGATGGTCAAACTTCCATGTTCAACCCCTGTTCCCCTTTTTCTGTATTGTCAAATTCATAATCGTTGCCGGGCAGCACCGCGTTGAGCACGATGCCCAGGATCGCGGCGATGGCCAGGCCGGACAGGCTGATGGTCAGCCCGGCGCTCTCATACAGGGGCAAACCGTTGGGGTAGGCGCTGTTGAAGCCCAGAGCGCTGACCAGGATGACCGCCGCGATGATCAGGTTGCGGCTGTTGGTGAAATCCACCCGGTTCTCCACCACGTTGCGCACGCCGATGGCCGAGATCATACCGTACAGGATAAAGGAGATGCCGCCCACGATGGCGGAGGGCACCGTATTGATGGCGGCGCCCAGCTTGGGGCAAAAACTCATCAGAATGGCAAAGCAGGCGGCGATCCGCATGACCAGCGGGTCGTAGATGCGGGTCAAAGCCAGCACACCGGTGTTCTCACCGTAGGTGGTATTGGCCGGGCCGCCCAGGATCCCCGCCAGGCTGGTGGCCAGGCCGTCCCCCAGCAGGGTACGGTTCAGGCCCGGGTCACGGATGTAGTTCTTGCCGGTGGTGGCGCTGATGGCGGCGATATCGCCGATATGTTCCATCATGGTGGCCAGGGCGATGGGCATGATGGTCAGGATCGCGGACACGTCAAACTTGGCCATGGCGCCGGTGGTGACGGGAAGGCCGAACCAGTCGGCGGCGGCGATGGCGGCAAAATCCACCCGGCCCATAACCAGGGCGGCCACATAGGAGACCACTACGCCGATCAGGATAGGCAGGATCTTGATCATCCCCTTGCCCCAGATGTTGCAGACCACCACCGTGCCCAGCGCGATCAGGGCCAGCACCCAGTCGGAGGAGCAGTTCTGGATGGCGGAAGGGGCCAGGATCAGGCCGATGGCAATGATGATCGGCCCGGTGACCACCGGCGGGAAGAACCGCATGATGCGGCGCACACCGAAGGCGGTGATCAGGCCACTCATGACCAGGTACAGCAGGCCGGCCGCCACCACACCGCCGCAGGCATAGGGCAGCATCTCGGTGTTGGGGATGGACAGGTTGCCGCTCTCATCCGCCAGCATGGGGGCCACGATGCCGAAACCGCCCAGAAACGCGAAGGACGAGCCCAGGAAGGCCGGCACCTTGCCGCCGGTGATAAAGTGGAACAGCAGCGTGCCCAGGCCCGCGCACAGCAGGGTGGTGGAAACACTCAAGCCGGTGAGCAGCGGCACCAGCACGGTGGCGCCGAACATGGCGAAGGTGTGCTGCAGCCCCAGCACCAGCGTTTTGCCGGCGCCCAGTTCCCGCACATTATAAATGGCGGGCGTCTCGTTTTGTTTCTGCATGGAAGTTCTCCTCTCCTCTTCACATCTCTATCGCAGCTGCCAACCGGCAGGTACGTCCATAAAAAAGGCACCGCCCCGAGGGGCGATGCCTTGCTTTACTGAAAAACGGGGAAAAAGCCGCCCCGGGCGGCCGGAAAACGGGAAATGCGCATATCTGGATTTTGCCGCATGGTACGCGCCCCCTTTTGCCGGACTTTTTTCATCATACCAGAAAGGCGCGCCGGATGCAAGACCCGCGGGCACTTTTGCCGCAAATTTACAGCCAGCGGATCAGCAGCATGTACAGCGCGGTGCCGCCGGCAATGCTCAACAGAGTATTGCGCCGCCACAGATGCAGCCCTATCGTTGCCGCGGCGGCCGCCAGCGCCGGCAGCCAGCCGGCAAGGGCGGTAAACGAGGTGCCGCGCAGACAGTAGATCACCAGAATGGCCATAACGGCGGGCGGCAGACGCTCGCCCAGGCGGCGCACCAGCGCGGGTGGCTGGCCTCCGCCCCGGCCCAGCGCCAGAAAGGGCAGCGCCCGCAGCGCGATGGTCACCCCGGCGCAGACCAGGATCAGCAGAAAGGTGTGAAGTTCAGGGGTCATGGCGCGCCTCCTTCTCCGGCGGCTGTGCGCCGGGCATCAGCAGCGCCGCCGCCAGCAGCATGGCCGGGATGATGAACCGGTCCGCCCCCAGCACCAGCAGACAGACCAGCCCCGCCGCCAGACCGGTGAGGGCCGGACGATGCCGGCGGGCCGAAAGCCACTGTTCGGTAAAGATGACCAGGAACAAGGCGGTCATGGCAAAGTCTATGCCGGCGGCATCGAAGGGAAGCCCGGCCCCCAACACCCCGCCCAGCACCGAGCCCGCCACCCAGTACAGATGGTCCAGCAGGCTGATGAGCAGCAGGGTACGGTCCGGGTCCAGGCCCTCCGGAGTCGTTTCGGCGCAGAGCAGCGAGTAGGTCTCATCCGTCAGCGAAAATACCATGTAGGGGCAGGCCTTTCCCATGGCGCGGAACCGCTCCAGGAAGGTGACCCCATAAAACAGGTGCCGCCCGTTGACCGCTAGGGTCATGAGCGCCGTGGCCAGTACCCCGGCCCCGCCGGTAATGAGCCCCACCAGTGCGAACTGCATCGAGCCGGCGTAGACGATCCCGCTGATCAGCAGCGCCCAGGGCCAGCCGTAGCCCGCCTGCTGAAGCAGCACACCGAACGCGATCCCCAGAAACAGATAGCCGCAGAGCACCGGCACCGTGCGGCGCAGCGCGTAGCGCAGTTCCTTGTTCATTCCTCTCTCCCCCGCAAAAGCACCCGGAGAAAGTTCTCCGGGTGCTGGCAGAATGGCAATTACATCTGGACCTTGTGGTAGACCTTTTTGCCCTTCTTGACCACCACGCCGGCGCGCAGCGCCTCTTCCGCAACGGTCATGGTCGGATCGGTGACCTTTTCGCCGTCCAGCAGGATGCCGCCCTGGGCGATCAGCTGCCGGGCCTCCCGCTTGCTGGGCACCAGACCCGCCGCCAGCAGCAGATCCAGCACCCCGATCTTGCCGTCGGCGAGCTGGTCGGCGGTCAGGGTGGTGGAGGGCATGTGGTCCGCGTCGGCCGCGCCGCCGAACAGGCTGCGGGCAGTGGCCAGCGCCTTGTCGGCCTCCTCTTTGCTGTGCACCAGGCTGGTCAGCTCGTAGGCCAGCTTCTCCTTGGCGGCGTTGATGGCTTTACCATCCCGCACGTCAATGGCGTCGATCTCGTCCAGGTCCACGCCGGTCAGCAGGCGCAGGCAGTTCTGCACCTCGGCGTCGTCGATGTTGCGCCAGTACTGGAAAAACTCGTAGGGGCTGGTCTTTTCCGGGTCGAGCCAGACGGCGCCCTTTTCAGTCTTGCCCATCTTCTTGCCCTCTTTGGTGGTGAGCAGGGTGAAGGTCAGGCCGTAGACCTCACGCTGGTCGCAGCGGCGGTTCAGTTCCACGCCGCCGATGATGTTGCTCCACTGGTCGTTGCCGCCGAACTCCATCTTGCAGCCGGTATCCCGGGCCAGCTTCAGGAAATCGTAACTCTGCATGAGCATGTAGTTGAACTCGATAAAGGAAAGGCCCTTTTCCAGGCGGGTGCGGAAGCACTCGGCGGTGAGCATCTTGTTGACCGAGAAGTGTACCCCGATCTCCCGCAAAAAGTCGATGTAGTTCAGGTGCAGCAGCCAGTCGGCGTTGTCCATCATCAGGGCCTTGCCGTCGCTGAAATCCACAAACTTGCTCATCTGGCGGCGGAAGCAGTCCGCGTTGTGCTGGATGTCCTCCCGGGTGAGCATCTTGCGCATATCGGTCTTGCCGGTGGGATCCCCCACCATGGTGGTGCCGCCGCCCAGCAGCGCAATGGGACGGTGGCCGTAGTCCTGCATGTGCTTCATGACCACCAGCTGCAAAAAGTGGCCCACGTGCAAGCTGTCGGCTGTGGCGTCAAAGCCGATGTAAAAGGTGACCTTCTCACTGCCCAGCAGCTTGCGCACCGCGTCCTCGTCGGTACACTGGGCCACCAGGCCCCGGTCTTTGAGCATGTCGAATACATTGTCGTAGGTTCTCATGGTTTACCCTCCTGTTTTTTGCGGCAAACGGCGCAAAAAACGCCCTCTGCCAATATGAATTGGCAGAGGGCGGAAAGTCCCGCGGTACCACCTCTGTTCACCGACGCCTCACGGCGGCGGCCTCACGGGTGCGAAAAACACCCTAGCGCTGTAACGTGCGCACACGGCGCGGCCTACTGGTCCTTTCAGCCTGCTGCTCCGGGATGTATTCCCCCGCCTGCGCGCCGCTCTTTGCACCGACCAGAGCTTCTCTGTACCGCGTGGATGGCAGGGTACTGGTTCCCTTCCTTGCATTTAATGCTATCAGTGTAGCGCGGGGGATCGGTTTTGTCAAGCCTTTTGCGTTGCCGGGTCGGATATGGTATAGTAAGAAAAATGTTAGAACGCCAGGAGGAGCCAACGTTGGGATGTATGCTTTGCCCCCGCCGCTGCGGGGCCGACCGGACCAAACGCGCCGGATACTGCGGGGCGGGCGCCGCGCTGCGGGTGGCCCGGGCCGCGCTGCATTTTTGGGAGGAGCCCTGCATCAGCGGCACCCGGGGCAGCGGCACGGTGTTTTTCAGCGGCTGCCCGCTGAAATGCTGTTACTGCCAGAACTGGAAAATCAGCGCCGAGGGATTCGGCAAGGAGATCTCGCCCGGCCGCCTGACCGGGATCTTTCTGGAACTGCAGGCAAAAGGGGCCCACAACCTGAATCTGGTGACCGCTACCCCCTGGCTGGAACAGCTTCTGCCCGCTCTGGATGAAGCGCGGCGGCAAGGATGCACCCTGCCGGTGGTCTACAACACCGGCGGATATGAGACGGTGGAAACCGTGGAGCGGCTGGCCCCCTATGTGGACATCTGGCTGGCAGACGCAAAATATGTGTCGCCGGCGCTCTCCCGGGATTACTCCGGCGCGGCGGACTATTTCGACGTCTGCCGGGCGGCGGTGGGCCGGATGCTGGAACTTGCCGGCACGCCGGTATACGACGCGGAGGGCATCCTGCAAAAAGGGGTCATTCTGCGGCACCTGGCCCTGCCGGGCTGTCTGGCGGATTCCCGCGCTGTGCTGGACTGGATGGCCACCCTACCCGCCGGCAGTTTTATCCCCAGCCTGATGAGCCAGTATACCCCCTTTTACAAAGCGGCGGAGCACAAGAATCTGCGCCGGCGCATCAGCAGCTGGGAATACCGGCAGGTGATCGACCGGGCGGTGGACCTGGGGTTGACCGACGGCTACATGCAGCAAAAAAGCAGCGCGCGGGAGGAATACACCCCGCCGTTTGATCTGGAGGGCGTATGAATACCATGACCTTTGCGGGCGCAGCTGTCAGCCTTTGCTATCTGGCCCTGTTCTGGTGGTGCGGCTGGATGCTGGCCCGCCGGGCCCTGCCCCGGGACGGCGCCGAGGTGCTGCTGCCCATGAGCGGGGCTTTCTGCACGGCGATGCTGGCCGGGCTGCCGGCGGTGTTCGCGCTGGGGCTGGGCTTTACCCGGCCGGCGGCGCTGGCGGCGGCCGGCGCTGCGCTGGCGCTGGGGCTGTGGGCACTGTGGGGGCAAAAACGGCCATCCATGCCCTGGCACGGACGTGACCTGGCGGCGCTGCTGGCCTGCCTGCTGCCGCTGCTGGCGGTGACCCTGTGGCTGCTGCACACCCATGTGCTCTATGCCCGGGACGGTGCGTACTGGTGCGGCCAGAGCACCTACGGCGATCTGCCCATGCACCTGGCCTTTATCAAAAGCATCGCGGTGCGGGGGCAGTTTCCGCCCGTCTATCCCCTGCTCAGCGGCAGTGAGACATTTGGCTACCCGTATCTGAGCGAAACGGTGAGCAGCGTGTTCCTTTTGACCGGGGCCTCCCTCAAGGCGGCGTATCTGCTGCCCTGCCTTCCGGCGCTGGTGTCGGTGTTCGGCAGTCTTTGGGTGCTGGGCCGGTCGGTTCTGGATAGCCGGGGCGAGGCCAGCCTGGCGTACTGGCTGTTCTTTATGGGCAGCGGGTTCGGATTTGTCTACTTTGTTGGCGGCGGATGGGAGAATTTCACCCGCATCTTTACCGCCTATTATGAGACCCCCACCAACTACGTGCAGGAAAACATCCGCTGGGTGAACCCCATCGCGGATCTTCTGATCCCCCAGCGGGCTACCCTGTTCGGCTGGGCGGTGGGCTTTGCCTGTGTGTATCTGCTGTGGCGGTTTGCCTGGCAGGAGGAACGGCGGCTGTGGGGTTGGCTGTGGCTGCTGGCCGCGCCGCTGCCGCTGCTGCAGGCCCACGCGGCGCTGGCGCTGGTGATCCTGGCGGGAGCGGGGTTCGTGTTTGCGCTGGCGCGTGGCCCCCGCACCAAAGCGGCGGTGCTGCCCTGGCTGGGATGGGCGGCAGCTCAGGCGGCGGTCTGGGCGCCGCTGGTATTTACCCAGCTGATGACCGGCGGGCAGACCGGCGGCAGCTTTTTCCGCTGGCACTGGAACTGGGCCAACGAGGGAGACAACTACTTCTGGTTCTACATCAAGAATATCGGGCTGGTGTATCTGTTGATCCTGCCGGGCTTTTTGTGG
>CASFJO010000084.1 GCA_949295035.1 uncultured Gemmiger sp. | reverse complement strand
CGTCCATATGGATGAACCTCCTTTTGCTTTTGTGCGGTTGGCGTTACCCGCTTCTATTGTAGCAAAAGGAGGTTCTTTTTTACCGTTTCAACGCTCGTGCTCTTCTCGTCCACAAGCATAGCTTGTGGTTTTCTAGTTAAAGCAAAGCACCCCCAGCCGGTTGGCTGAGGGTGCTTTTTGATTTACAGTTTACGCAAGGCCACGGTGCTGCCGCCGGGAGTCTTGGTGACCACCAGCTGGTTCTCGATACGGCTTTTCAGCTCCGGCACATGGCTGATGATGCCCACCATCCGCTGGCCCTGCACAAGGCTGTGCAGGGTGGTGACCGCCTGCTCCAGGCTCTCGGCATCCAGGGTACCGAAACCCTCGTCCACAAACAGTACGTCCAGCTCCACGCCGCCCGCGTAATTCTGAATCACGTCGGACAGACCCAGCGCCAGAGCCAGCGCCGCCTGGAAGGTCTCGCCGCCGGACAGGCTGCCCACACTGCGCACCTTGCCAGTGTAGTTGTCCAGCACGTCCAGGTCCAGGGTATCCTTGGTCTCGGCGGCGGTCATCTGATGGCATTCCAACTGATAGCGCCCGCCGGTCATGGCGAACAGCCGCTGGTTGGCAGCCTCCACCGCGTCGGCAAAATAGGCGGCCAGCACATACTGCTCGAACTGCTGCTTGCCCAGTCCGCCGGAAAGCTTGCCCCCGGCGGTGGCGTCCAGCCGCTCGATCAGCTGCTGGCGCTTCTGGGCCTGCTCCAGCTTTCCGCCTGCGGTGCGCACATCCGCCATGGTCTGCCGGTTGGCCTCCAGCCGCCCGGCAAGCCGGATGCGCTCCCCGTTCAGGGTTTTCCGCTGCTGCTCCTGCTCCTCCATGGCCTGCTCCAGCGCCTGAGGCTGGCAGGCCGGGGCGGGGTCGTTTTGCTGCTGGGCGCGCAGCTGCCTGTAAAGAGTCTTGGTCTCCTCGCAGGCCTTTTGCTCCTGCTCCAGCCGCTGGCGCAGTGCCTTGATCTCTTCTTCGGTGTGCAGCGCCTGCCGGAAGTCCTCCTCGCTCATGCCGCTGGCCGTCAGCGCTTTATCCCATTCCCGGGCCGCCTGGCGGGCTTCTCCGGCCGCTGTTTGGTCGTTGTTCCGCCGCTCGATTCGCAGGGTGAGGGCAGCGGCCAGTGCCTTCTGGTATTCCTCCAAAGCCGTTCGGGTTTGCCCGATGCTCCGGTCCAGCTGAGATTGCCGGGCTTGCATGTCAGCCAGAGTTTGTTCTGCCTCAGCCCGGGTGGCCTGCGGCAGGGCCGCTTGCAGCTCCTCCGCCTGCCGCCGGGCCGCATCCTGCCGGGCCGCGGCCTGCGCCGCCTGGGCCTGCAGGTCGCTGCGGTTCCGGCGGGTCTGCTCCAGCTGCTTGCGGTCATCTGCCAGCTGGTTCACCGCCGCGCTGGCGGCCTCCACCTGTGCCTGACGCTGTACCTTTGCCGCTTCGGCCTGTTTCAGCAGCTGGTCCAGCCGCTCGTCCCAATCCAGTAGCAGGCGGGAAAGGGTCTTTGCATCCTCTTCCGGGGGCAGCTCCTGTTCCAGGCCGGCCAGCACCTGACGGGCCTGCCGGATGTACTGCTCCCGGGCGCTGCCCGCCTGGGCGGTGAGGGTGCTGCTTGCCTGCAAGGCGTTGTTGTAGTCGGTGCGGGCCGCTTCCATGGCGGCGGCCAGCGCGTCCAGCTCTTCTTTGTCCGGCGCGCCGGTCACGCCCCGGGCCGGGCTGGGATGGTGCACGCTGCCGCACACCGGGCAGGGCTGGCCGGGGGTCAGGTCCTTCGCCAGCAGCCCCGCCTGGTCCCGGCGGAACAGCTGGTCCGCGCTCATGTAAGCCTGCTGGGCTTTGTCCAACCCGTCGCTCGCCTGCTCCAGCGCCCCGCGGGCGGCCTGCTCGCTCTTTTGCAGCTTCACCAGCTCCCGCATCCGGCTGCGGACTTCCGCCATGTTTTCCTTGGCTTCGCTCCAGCGGGTCAACTCCTGTTCCACCGCCTGGGCGGCGGTGAGGGCGGCGGCCAGGCCATCTGCCAGCGCCTGGGTCCGTTCCAGGGCGGCGGTCTGCTGCTCTTCCAGCTTACGGGCCGCTTGCTCCGCGTTTTTCAGCCGGTCCAGCTCCCGGATGCAGGCCTGCTGCTCCGCCTTCGCCGCGTCCAGCTTGTCATATTGTTTCAGGGCTTCCGTCTGGCGTTCCAGTGCCACCGCCAGCTGGGCGGCGGTCTGCTGGTCCTGCGCCAGCTGGTCCCGCGCCTGCTCCCACCGGGGCGCCTGAGCGTTCAACCCTTCCAGCTGCGCCTGTGCTTCGGCGTGCAGCCGGGCGGCCTGCTCCGCTGCCCGCCGGGCCTTTTCGCTGCTCTCCCACACCGGGGCCAACCGGGCAGCTGCCTCCCACCGGCCCAGCCGGGCAAGGTCCTCCGCCCGCCGGGGCGCTTCGCTCTGCTGCTGTGCCAGCTGCTGCTCCAGCCGGGCCAGCTGCTCCGCACGCTGCCCGGCTTCCCGGGCGCTCTGCACCAGTGCGGCACTCTGCTTGATGCTCTCGTCCAGCGCGCCGATCTTCTCCTCCAGTGCGGCCAGATTCTCCCGGTCCGCCTGGCAGAGCTCCTCCGCCAGCTCCAACACCCGGCCGCTGCGCCAGACGCAGCCCGAATCCGCCAGCAGTTCTGCCAGCTCTCGGGCCGAAGGCAGGGCCTCGGCCTTCTCCCCCTCGGGCAGGCGCAGACCCGCCAGGTACTGGCGCAGAGAATCCACCTGCTTTTCCGTATCTGCACGGCTGGCCGACGCCAGTTCTTTCAGCCGCTGCTGCAGCTGCTGGCAGCGCTCGGTGGCGAATACCTGCCGCAGAATGGCACTGCGGTCCCGGCCGGATTTGTTCAGCAGCTCGGCGAACTGGTTCTGGGCGATCATGGCGATCTGGCGGAACTGGTCCACCTGGATGCCCAGCAGCCCCTCCACCGCCGCGTCCACGCTCTCCTTGCCCTCGGCCACCGGGACGGGGTTCTCCCCCTCCAGCCGCTCCAGCAGGGCGGTGGCGGGCACCTCGGTGGTACCCTCGCCCCGCTTTTTGCGGCGGGTCTGGGCGGGGCGGCGAGTAATGCGCCACCGTTCGCCCCGATGCAGGAACACCAGCTGAGCGCTGGTTTCCAGGGTATCGTCCGCATAGTCGCTGCGAATCATCTTCTCGCTGCGCACCCGGCCGGTGAGCTTGCCGAAGAGCGCATAGCACACCCCGTCGAACAGGGTGGTCTTGCCCGCGCCGGTATCGCCAGTGATTAGAAACAAACCGCCCGCGCCCGCGGCCTCAAAATCCACGGTCTGGCTGCCCGCATAGGCGCCGAAGGCGGTCAGGGTCAGGGTCAAGGGTCTCATGCTTCCACCTCCCGGCAAATGGGCTCCAGCACCGCCCGCTCCTCCTCACTGAGGGGCTGGCCGTGCACCGTTTGGTAAAAATCCGCGAACTGGTCCAAAAGACCTGCCCGCTGCAGCTGCCGCGCCCGCAGCTGGGCCTCGCTGCGCCCGGTGGGAATCTGGGGCGCCAGCTCCAGCTTGACCAGATTCGGGTAAACACTGCGCATCCGGGCGGCGGCATTGGGCGGGATCTGCCGGTCGGTGAGCACCGCATGGACAAAATCCGTGCAGCCCGGCTCGGCGCTGTCGATCAGCTCCTCCAGCGGGCCCTGTACCCGGCGCAGCGGCCGCAGCGGTGCAAAGGGCAGCGGCTGCCAGCGCACATCCCCCTTTTCGCCCAGCTCCACCAGCACCGCCGCCTTGTGGTGGCGCACCTCGCTCACCGAATAGGCCAGCGGCGAACCGCAATAGCGGATGTGCTCCGCGCCCACCTGCTGGGGACCGTGGATGTGCCCCAGGGCCACATAATCAAAGCACTCGAACACCGCCGCGTCCACGTTGTCCAGCGTGCCCAGGTTCAGCGTTTCGGAATCGCAGGTTTCGGGGCTCCTGCCTCCGCTGGTCACGAACTGGTGGGCCATGATCAGATTGCGGGCGGAAAAATCCGGCCCGGCGGCCCGGATCAGGGCGGCCACCGCGTCGGTGTAGCTCTCGATGGTCTCCTCCGGCAGAGCGGCCCGCACCTGGCTGGGCCGGATAAAGGGCAGCGCCCACAGATGCACCGGGCCGAATGCATCCTCCAGCACGTAGTGCTCCAGCCCTCCGGAAAACACCGCCGCCAGATGTACACCGCCTGCCTTTAGCAGCTGGCTGCCGAAGCCCAGCCGGTCGGCGCTGTCGTGGTTGCCGCTGATCAGATACACCGGAATCTTCGCCCGGCACAGCCCGGTGAGGAATTCATCCAGCAGCGCCACCGCGCCCACGGTGGGCACGCTGCGGTCGTACACGTCGCCCGCCACCAACACACCGTCTACCTGGTGTTCCTTTGCCATGGCAAGGCACTGGTTCAGGATGTGCCGCTGGTCCTCGTAAAGATCCACCTCGCAGAGCCTGCGCCCCAGATGCAGATCGGATAAATGCAGAAATTTCATGGTTCTTTGCCTTTCTTTGGCGCCGCATATCGCGGGCCTGCCTTGATTATACCAGAGCCGCCGCCCACTTGAAAGCCCCGCCGCCCTGTGCTACCATAGGGGCAAACCCAAACGGAAAGGCGGGAGCAAAGATGGAACTGCGCTTGGAAGAACCCCGGCCCGAGCACCGGCCGCTGGTGGAAACCTACCGTCGGGAATTTTTGAACAGCGGCGACTCCATCGACGGCTCGGCCGGTCTTGCCTGGTGCAGCGGCTTTGACGAGTGGATGGACCTCGTAGCCGACAATTCCCATGACGAAACCGCCCGCCCCGGCTGTGTGGCCACCAGTGTGTTCCTGGCCTTTGACGGGGAGCAGCTGGTTGGCATGGTGGACATCCGCCACCGGCTGAACGACTATCTGCGCCGCTACTGCGGCCACATCGGCTACAGCGTGCGCCCGGCTCTGCGCCGCCGGGGCTACGCCACCGCCATGCTCACCCTCGCCCTGGGGGAATGCCGCCGTCTGGGGCTTACCCGAGTGATGCTCACCTGCGAAAAGAAGAACGTCGCCTCCGCCCGCACCATGCTGCACTGCGGGGCGGTGCTGCAGGACGAGCTGCTCATGGGGAGCATGACCATCCAGCGGTACTGGATCAAACTGTAACCAATGGCATTTTTCATAACCGCGACCACGCCGCCGCCTTCTTCCCACTCGGGTAAGGCGGCGGCGCATATTTTCGCCTTTTTCACCGCATATCAAATCATTATTTCTCAAAAATATAGAATATTTTTTAGTTAATTTGTTCAAATGCCCATTGCCGCACCCTGAGAAAAGCGTTATAATAGTATCAAAATTTCATCGCAAACGCGGCCCTTTGGGCCACGGGCCGGGCTGGTTTTTGGTCCGGCCCGCGCCCTTGCTGCGGGAAAGGAGCTCTTAGCATGAATGCCACCAACGAACTGCTGCGGGCAATTTTAAAGATGGACGAGGAGGAACGGCTGCGCACTCAGGCCACCGAGGAATACCGGCGCGGTGCGCAGACCCGCCTGACCGAGGCAGCCCGCAGCCAGGAGGCCGAGATCATGGCCGCCATGCGCACCCGGGTGGACGCCTTTTCCGCCAAGGAGCAGGCCCGGGCCGACGAACGCCTGGCCAAGCTGGAAGCAGGCAAGCAACAGGCCCTCAGCCGGATGGAGCAGTTCCGGGCGGACAAACGGGAGGAATGGGTGAAGACCATCACCGACCGGGTGCTGGGGCGGGAGGCGTAAGCCATGGGCAACACGCAGGCCTCCAACTCCATTCTGGCCAAAAGCCGCGCGCTTTACGGCCGCCGCCTCACCGGGCAGGATTACCAGCAGCTGATGAACTGCCGGGACCTGCCGGAGGTGATCACCTATTTAAAAAGCCGCACCGCCTATGCCCGCGCGCTGGAGGGCGCGGACCCCACCCGGGTACGCCGGGCGGAGCTGGAGGTCCGGCTGCGGCAGAATCTGTTCGATCAGTACGCGGCTTTGTGCCGGTACGAGATGAACATCGGCCACGATTTTTACCGCTACTTTATTTTAAAGGCGGAGGTCCGGGCGCTTTCCAACCGTCTGCAGGAGCTGGCCGCCCCCGGCAGCGAGACGCTGCGGCTGTATCAGATGCCGGAATTCATCCGCCGTCACTCGAAACTGGATGCCGCCGCGCTGGCCGCCGCCCGCGATCTTGCCAGCCTGACCGCCGTGGTGGAGGGCACCGTCTACCATCCCATTCTTATGAGCTTCTGCGAAAAGGCGGGCTTTGTGCTGGATAAGGACGGCGTTTTGCAGGTGCAGGCCGCACTGGACCAGCTGATCTACAACACCATGGAGGAGCTGGTGGCCAAAAAGCTGCACGGCGCCGCCAAAAAGGACATGGACTACCTGCTGCGCCGCAAGAGCGACCTGGCCGCCATCGTCTACATGTACCGGCTCAAGCAGATGACCGGCGCCGACCGGGCGTATCTTTTGCCCCGGCTGGCGGTGGGCTACAGCAACATGAGCCAGAAACAGCTGCTTTACCTGATGGACGCGGCGGACTGCGAGGACTTTGTGCACCGGCTGGCCCGTACCCCTTATGCCCGGGAGTTTTTCGGCTCCTCCTTCACCCGCGTGGAGGACGCGGTGCAGCGGCTGGATTACCGCTGGCATCTGAAAAAGCTGCGCTTTTCCACCGACCCCAGCGTGGTGCTGTTCTGCTACATCTTTTTGGCGGAAAACGAGCTGACCAACCTGACCCACATCATCGAGGGCGTCCGCTATCACCTGCCGCCGGAAAAGATCGCCCCCCTGCTGGTGGGCGTGGGCGACTGAAGGGAGGTGCCGAGCGATGCTGTTTGAACCGAAAATGCAGCTGGTCTGGGTGAACGGGCCCATCGGCCGGCTGACGGATTTTCTCGAGCGCTGCTGCCTGGACCAGGGCACGGTGCATCCCGCCCGGGCGCTGGACAACATGAACGCAGCGGCGGGCTACGCCGAGCCGGAAACAGACGGTGAATGGGCCGCTCTGGTGGCCCGGCTGGAGGCGGATGCCGGAGACGATTCCCTGCCCCTGACCCACCCCTGTGAGGAATTTTCGCCCCGGCAGCGTCAATTGCTGGAGGAGCTGGAGCACCAGCTGGCCGAGAGCGACGCGGATTTAAAGCTGTTGAACGACCAGCTCACCCTCTGCCGTACCGGCAGTGAGCAATTCAACCAGTTTTCCGGGCTGGAGGTGCCGGTGGATCAGCTGGAGCAATGCCGCTTCGTGCAGGTGCGCTTCGGCTGCATGCCCCAGCGGGGTCTGGAGATGCTGCAGCGGGATTATTCCAAAGACTGCCTGCTGTTTTTGCCCTGCGGTCAGAACGAACAGGGCTGCTGGGGCGTCTGTCTGACCCCCATGGTGGAGGCCGCCCGCATGGACGGCGTGCTGGCCGAGCTGCGGTTCGAGCCGGTGCACCTGCCGGGCGCGGCGGGCACGCCCGCTCAGATCGTGGAAAATCTTGGCCGGAACATCCGGCTGCTGGAGGCTGAAAAAGCCGCCGCTCTGGACCACCGGACCGCTTTGTGGCAGCAGGCAAAGCCCTGGGCCGCTCCCCTTTACGCCCTGGCCTGCCGGAAGGCCCGGATCGAGGAGCTGCGCCGGTGCGCCGCGGTGCGCGGCGAGCGATTCTTTTACTGCGTATGGCTGCGCCAGCCGGATCTGGAGGCCTTTGAAGCCGCCTGCCGAGGTCTGGGCCAGCTGAATCTGCTGCCGGACCGGGTGCTGGCCCGCCGGGCCTGGGAGCAGGAAACAGGAAGAAGCGAACGAAAGTGAGATGAGAACACCTTGGCCATTGAAAAAATGAAGCTGGTTCGGGTGGACGGGCTGCTGCCTCAGCTGGACGAGCTGATCGCAGCCTGCTGCCTGAACGGCGATTTTCACCCGGAGCCCGCGGTGCAGCATATGTCCGGCTCGCTGGGCTACGTGACCCTGAGCGAGGACAACCCCTACACCCCGGACGTGCAGCAGATGGAGGAGCTGTTCCGGCTGGCCGGGCAGACCGAGCTGCCCGCCGTCACCGGCAAGCCCCGCCACATCCGGGGCGAGGAGCTGGAACTGGTGCATCAGGTGGCCCGGCAGCTGCAGGACCTGGCCGCCGAGCGGGACGCACTGGTGGAGGAGAAAAACCAGCTGGCCCAGCAGCGGGACCAGTTCGCCCACTTCTCCGGGCTGGATGTGCCGCTGGAAAGCATTCTGGGCTGCGAGTATATCAAGATCCGATTCGGTTTTCTGCCCAAGGCCAGCTACGCCCGCATGACGGTGGCCTATGCCGAGAACCCTCATGTGCTTTTCGTCACCTGCGGCGAGGAGGCCGCCGGGTACTGGGGGTTGTATTTCACCCCCCGGGAGACCGCCGACGAGATCGACGGCATCTTCTCCACCCTGTTCTTTGAGCGGCTGCATCTGCCCGCCGCCACCGGCACTCCGGCCCAGATCGTGAGCCAGCTGAACGCCCAGATGGCCGAGCTGGACAAAAAGCTGGAGGACGTGGCCCGGCGCACCGCCGATTACTGGGCCGAAGAGGAAAAGCCTCTGGCGGACATTTACCGCCAGCTGAAATGGCACCAGAGCGTATTCGATATGCGCCACTACGCCGCCTGCCGCGACAACTACTTCTTCTTCGTGGGCTGGGTGCCCGCCGACAAGGCCCCGGAATTCGAGAAGAAGGCAAAGGCCATCCCCCACATGCGGGTCACGGTGAGCGACCCGGGCGAGGTGGAGGAATCCACGCCGCCCACCCTCTTGAAGAACCCCTGGTTCGTGCGGCCCTTCGAGATGTTCGTGGACATGTACGGCCTGCCCAGCTACGGCGAGATGGACATCACCGCCTTTGTGGCCATCACCTTCACGGTGCTGTTCGGCATCATGTTCGGCGACCTGGGCCAGGGTGCAGTGCTTGCTGTCGGCGGCTTTGTCCTTTGGAAGTGGAAAAAAATCGGTCTGGCCCGGCTGGTGGTACCCTGCGGTATCTCCAGCATGGTGTTCGGCTTTTTGTTCGGCTCGGTCTTCGGCTTTGAGGAAGCGCTGAACCCGGTGTATGAGGCCCTCGGCTGGAGCGGCAAGCCCATCAGCTGGTGGCCCGGCGCCCCCCACACGGTACTGGATGCCGCCGCCATCAACCCCATTCTGATCTGCGCCATCTTCATCGGCGTGGCCATGGTCTTCCTGGCCATGCTGCTGCACGTGTACGCAGCGGTGCGCAAAAAGCTGTGGGGCGAAGCCATCTTCTCCAACAACGGCCTGGTGGGCATGCTGGTGTACGCCGCCGGTGTTTCGCTGGTGAGCGGCTTCATGAAGGGCCCCGTCTTCCTTCCCAGCGGCGCTGCTCTGGCGATTCTGGCGGTCGGTCTGGTGGTGCTTTTCTTCAAAGAAGTGCTCATCGGCCTGGTGGATCATCATCCCCACTGGAAGCCGGAAAGCTGGGCCGACTACTGCATGCAGAACATCTTTGAACTGCTGGAATACGTGCTGAGCTATTTCAGCAACACGGTATCCTTCCTGCGCGTGGGCGCCTTCGTCTTCGTGCACGCGGCCATGATGATGGCCATCTTCAGCCTGGCGGGCGACCCGCCCAACATGATCGTGGTGGTGCTGGGCAATGCCCTCATCATCGCACTGGAGGGCCTGCTCTCCGGCATTCAGGGCCTGCGCCTTGAATTTTACGAAATGTTCAGCCGCTGCTACGAGGGCGGCGGCCACCCCTTCCGGGGCGTGGACCTGACCAAAAAGGCGCAGCAGGGCTGACCGTCCGCCGCCTTTGAGATAGTTATTTGGAGGTAATGATCTATGAATCCCGTAATCACCGCTCTGCTCGTTCTGCTGCCCCTGGCCCTGATCATGGGCTGCGCCGCCTATCTGGCCAAGCGCTCCGCCGCCGGTATGCCCGTCAAGCGCACCCTGGCCCTCAACCTGAGCTGTTTTCTGGTCGTGATGCTGATCGCCGGCTGCTTTGCCTTCGCGGTCAGCGCTGAGGACGCTGCCGCCACCACCGCCGTGATGACCGCCGCCGAGAAGGCCGCCAGCAACGAGAGCATGGGCCTTGGCCTGCTGGCTGCTGCGCTGGTTACCGGTCTGGCCGGCATCGGCGGCGGCCTGGCCGTTGCCGCGGGTGCTCCCGCCGCCATTGCTGCCGCCAGCGAGGACCCCAAGAGCTTCGGTAAGAGCCTGATCTTCGTTGCTCTGGGCGAGTCCATCGCCCTGTACGGCGTGGTTATCTCCATCCTGATCCTGAACAAGCTGGTCTGACCCGGCGGCTTCAAAAGCGAAGGGAGGGCAGACCATGCGGTTTTACCTGATCAGCGACAATACCGATACCCAGACCGGCATGCGGCTGGCGGGCATCGAGGGCGTGGTGGCCCACCAGGCCGACGAGGTGACCGCCGCCCTGGACTACGCGCTGGCCCAGCCGGACGTGGGCATGATCCTGGTAACGGAAAAGATTGCCGACGATTTCGAGGCCATCGTGAACGAAGCCAAACAGGCCCCGGACGCCCCGCTGATTCTTGCCATTCCGGACCGGCACGGCTCGGCCCTGGGCAAGGATCGCATCACCCGCTACGTGCGGGAGGCCATCGGCGTTAAAATTTGACCCGAGGGCCGAAAACCAACCAAAAGAGGTGTAAGCCATGATCGATGAAAACGAGCGGGCCGCGCAGTTTCTGCAGGCCATCCAGCGGGACGCCGAGCACCGGCGCAGCGAGATCGTGAAGGCCATTGACGCCGAGACCGCCGCCGAGCTGGAAAAGCAGCGGACCGAAGCGGAGAAAAAGGCCGCCCGTATGGAGGAATACGAAACCCAGCGCGCCACCGAAAACGCCAACCGGCTGCTTTCGCAGAGCGTGTTGGACGCCGGGGCGGAGCTTGCCCGCCGTCGGGGCCAGATCGCGGACGAGGTGTTCACCGCCTGCGAGAAGGAGATTTCGAATTTTGTGAACAGCCCGGATTACGGGCCGTTTTTAAAGCAGAACGCCGCCGGGCTGCTGACACTGCTGCGGTGCGATACCGCCCAGTTCTTCGCCCGGCCCCAGGACCTGGAGCTGGCCCGGCAGAACCTGCCCGCCGGCTGCACCGTGGAGGCGGACAATACCATCCGCCTGGGCGGGCTGCGCGCCCGCGCGGGCAGCACCGAGGCGGACGACACGCTGGACATGCGCATGGAGAACCAGAAGGACTGGTTTTTGCGCTCCTGCGGCATGTCCATCGCGCTGGAACAGTTGTGAGGTGAAGGGAATTGGCAGAAAATCGCATCTATAGCATCAACGGCCCGGTTGTGACCGTGCGGGGCAAAACCGGGTTTTCCATGATGGAGATGGTGTATGTGGGCGAGGCCCGGCTGGTGGGCGAGGTGATCCGCCTGAGCGAGGACGCCGCCACCATCCAGGTATACGAGGAGACCGGCGGCCTTGCCCCCGGCGAGCCGGTATATTCCACCGGCGGCGCGCTGGCCGTGACCCTTGGCCCCGGCATCCTGCGCAACATCTACGACGGCATCCAGCGCCCGCTGCCCGCTCTGGAGGAGCTGAGCGGGGCCTTCATCGGCCGCGGCTGCTCCGCCCCCGCACTGGACGAGACCACCCGCTGGGACGTGACGGTGCTGGCAAAGCCCGGCGACCGGCTCACCCCCGGCCAGATCTACGCCACCTGCCCGGAGACCCCCGCCATTGAGCACCGGTGCATGGTGCCGCCCAATGTGTCCGGCACCGTGACCTGGGTGGCCGAAAACGGCAGCTACACCGTGAACGACACGGTGGTAAAGCTCACCGATGATCGGGGCAACGAGCGGGTGCTGACCCTGTGCCAGAAATGGCCCATCCGACTCCCCCGCCCTGTCTCCCGCCGGATGCCCGCCCAGCGGCCGCTGATCACCGGCATGCGCGTGGTGGACACCATGTTCCCCATCGCCAAGGGCGGCGCTGCGGCCATTCCCGGCGGCTTCGGCACCGGCAAGACCATGACCCAGCACCAGCTGGCCAAATGGTGCGACGCGGACATCATCATCTACGTGGGCTGCGGCGAACGCGGCAACGAGATGACCCAGGCGCTGACCGAGTTCAGCGAGCTGATCGACCCCAAGACCGGCCGTCCGCTGACCGACCGCACCGTACTGATCGCCAACACTTCCAACATGCCTGTGGCCGCCCGTGAGGCGTCCATCTATACCGGCATCACCCTGGCGGAGTACTACCGCGACATGGGCTACCACACCGCCATGATGGCCGACTCCACCAGCCGCTGGGCCGAAGCCCTGCG
>CASFJO010000083.1 GCA_949295035.1 uncultured Gemmiger sp. | reverse complement strand
CTGGCGGCGGGCGCCCGGCCCGCCGGGGCGGGGGAGTTCACCCGCCGCGCCTTTGAAAACGGCCGCATCAGCCTGCCCCAGGCCGAAGCGGTGATGGACGCCCTCCAGGCCGCCGGGCGGCAGGGCGCGGCGCTGGCCGCGGCCAGCCTGGACGGGGCGGTGGCCCGGCGGATCGCCGCCGTCCGGGACCGGCTGACCGCCCTGGCCGCCCACCTGGCCGCCTGGGTGGATTTCCCGGAGGAGGACGTGCCCGAACTGGAGCCGGCGGCGCTGACCGCCACACTCACCGAATGCCGGGACGCCATCCAGGCCATGATCGACCGGTGGGGCGCGGGGGCGGTGGCCCTGGGCGGGGTGGACACCGCCATCGTGGGCCGGCCCAACGTGGGCAAAAGCACCCTGCTGAACCTGCTGGCGGGCTTTGAGCGGGCCATCGTGACCCCGGTGGCCGGCACCACCCGGGACGTGGTGCAGCAGACGGTGCAGCTGGGTAGCGTGCGGCTGAACCTGAGCGACACAGCCGGCCTGCGCCAGACCGAGGACGCGGTGGAGGCCGAGGGCATCCGCCGCAGCTACAAGGCGCTGGACGCCGCCGGGCTGGTGCTGGCGGTGTTTGACGCCAGCGAGCCGGCCACTGCCGAGGACGCCCGGCTGGCCGGACTGTGCCGGGGCCGCCCGGCGCTGGCGCTGGTGAACAAGCAGGACGCCGGGGAACAGGTGTTCGACGAATCGGTGCTGGCGGGATGCTTTTCGGAGGTGCTGCACCTGTCCGCCAAAGACCCGGCCAGCCTGGAACTGCTGGCCGGCCGGGTGGAGGCGCTGCTGGGTGTGGCGAAGCTGGACCCGGCGGCGGGCTGCTTGAGCGGGCAGCGCCAGCTGGCCGCCGCCACCGCCGCCCGCAACGCGCTGAAAGACGCGCTGGACGCCCAGCGCCAGGGGTTTGGCCTGGACGCGGTGGGGGTCTGTGTGGACGAGGCGCTGCGGGCGCTGTACGAACTGACCGGCGAGGGGGCCGACGAAGCGGTGATCGACCAGGTATTCAGCCGGTTCTGTGTGGGCAAGTAAGCCCTATCCCGGCCCCGCGGGGGCCGAAAGCAAAGCGAGGAAACAACGTGATCCATCTGGGAGATTTTGACGTGATCGTGATCGGCGCGGGCCACGCCGGCATCGAGGCCGCCCACGCGGCGGCGGTGCTGGGCGCGCGCACCGGGCTGTTCACCCTGAGTTTGGACGGCATCGGCAACATGCCCTGCAACCCCAGCATCGGCGGCACCGCCAAGGGCCATCTGGTGCGGGAGGTGGACGCGCTGGGCGGGGTGATGGGGCTGGCGGCGGACGCCACCTACCTGCAGAGCCGGATGCTCAACCGGGGCAAGGGGCCGGCGGTGCACAGCCTGCGGGTGCAGACCGACCGGCGGCGTTACCACGACTATATGAAGCGGTTTCTGGAAAACACCCGGGGCCTGGAACTGAAACAGGCCGAGGTGACCGACATCCTGACGGAAAACGGCCGGGTCACCGGGGTGCGCACCCGGCTGGACGGGTACTACGGGGCGAAATGTGTGGTCATCGCCACCGGCACGAATCTGGGCGGAAAAATTTTTGTGGGCGGGGCGGACTACCCCAGCGGGCCGGACGGCCAGCACGCCGCCACCGCCCTGACCGAGAGCCTGCGGGCGCTGGGGCTGCCGCTGCGCCGGTTCAAGACCGGCACCCCCGCCCGGGTGCACCGGCGCAGCATCGACTTTGACAAGCTGGTGTGCCAGCCCGGCGACCCGGACGAGCTGCTGCAGCCCTTCAGCTTTCTCACCCGCGCGCCGATGCGCAACAAGGTGGCCTGCCACATCGCCTGGACCAACCCCGAGACCCACCGGATCATCCGGGAGAACCTGCACCGCAGCCCGCTGTACGGCGGCAAGATCGAGGGCATCGGGCCCCGGTACTGCCCTTCCATCGAGGACAAGGTGGTGCGGTTTGCGGATAAGGACCGGCACCAGATCTTTGTGGAGCCCTGCGGCGAGGACACCGAGGAGATGTACCTGCAGGGCATGAGCAGCAGCCTGCCGGAGGATGTGCAGATCGCCATGTACCGCAGCATCGTGGGCTTTGAGCGGCTGGAGATCATGCGCCCGGCCTACGCCATCGAGTACGACTGTGTGGACCCCACCGCTCTGGCCGCCACCCTGGAGTGCAAGGCGGTGGCCGGGCTGTACGGGGCGGGGCAGTTCAACGGCACCAGCGGCTATGAGGAGGCGGCGGCCCAGGGGCTTTTGGCCGGGCTCAACGCCGCCCGGGCCGCTCTGGGCAAAAGCCAGCTGATCCTGCCCCGGTCCTCCGGTTATCTGGGCACCCTGGTGGACGATCTGGTGACCAAAGGGGTGCTGGACCCCTACCGGATGATGACCAGCCGCAGCGAATACCGGCTGACCCTGCGCCAGGACAACGCGGATGAGCGGCTGACCCCCATCGGCCGGGAGTACGGCCTGGTGGACGACGCGCGCTGGGCGCGCTTTGAGCAGGATATGGCCATCAAAAAAGCGGAGATGGCCCGGCTGCACGCCACCCGGATACCGGGCGCGGCGCTGGCGGAGCCCTTCGCGGCGGCGGGGCTGGACCCGACGCCTCAGGGCGGCACGGCGGCCCAGCTGCTGCTGCGCCCCGGTGTGACCTACGAGCTGCTGGCCGGTATCATCGGCCGGGGCGAGGGGGTGGACGCCCGGATGGCGGGCCGCATTGAGACCGAGCTGAAATACGCCGGCTACATCGAGCGCCAGCAGCGCCAGGTGCGGCAGGTACAGCGGCAGGAGAACACCCCCATCCCGCCGGATTTCGACTACGCGCCCCTGGCCGGCCTGCGGCTGGAGGCCCGGGAAAAACTGGCCCGCATCCGGCCGGTGAGCCTGGGCCAGGCCGCCCGGGTGCCGGGGGTGTCCCCCGCGGACGTAGCGGTGCTCAGCGTGGCGCTGCACGCGGCGCGCCGCAAACAACAGGCAGACCCCGGGCCGGACCCGGAGCAAACATAAAGGAGTGACAAAGTATGGAATACCGTCGTTTCAAGGATACGCTGTTTATCCGGATGGACAAGGGGGAGGAGATCCTCGAGCAGCTGGAGAAGGTCTGCACCGCCGAACAGGTGAAGCTGGCCCAGGTGAGCGCCATCGGGGCGATCAACGACTTTACGGTGGGGGTGCTGCGCACCGCCGAAAAACAGTACAAGGCCAACACCTTCACCGGCGACCATGAGATCGTGAGCCTGACCGGCACCGTCACCACCAAGGAGGGCGGGTTCTACGCCCATCTGCACCTGGCCGCCGGCGACGAGACCGGCGCGGTGGTGGGCGGCCACCTGAACCGGGCCCTGGTCAGCGCCACCTGCGAGATGGTGGTGCGGATCGTGGACGGCACCGTCGAGCGCCGCTTCAGCGACGAAGTGGGCCTGAATCTGTTCGCGTTCGTGTGAAAGGGGATGCCAATATGGGGGGATAGGACCTATCCCCCCATACCCCCCGGAACCTATGGCCGAATATCTTCGGCCATGGGGAAAAATATACACAAAGGCCCGCGCGGACCGGTATGGTCCGCGCGGGCCTTTTGATCGTTTTCGGGGGACGGCCTTCAGGGCCGGGCCCGCCAGGTGTTGAACCGGGTGGTGAGACGGTCGGCCAGGCGGGTGAGGGCGGGGGCGTAGAGGGGCTCGATCAGCTGCCGGCGCAGCAACTCCAGCAGGGTACAGACCAGGTACACCCCCAGGATGCAGGCGGGCGCGTACCACAGGATCTGCCAGCCCACCAGATGCGCCCCCATCTGCAGATGGCTCCACAGCGCCGGGCGCACGTAGTTGTTGTCGTGCAGCAGGTACACCCCCAGGGTGGCCGAGGCCGCCCGGTTGACCAGCCGGCTTTGAAAGGAAAACCGGGAAAATCCCAGCACCAGCGCGGCGGCGATCGGGATGACCAGGGGGCTGCTCTCCAGCCAGAGAGTCAGCCGGTACTGGGCCAGCAGCTGGGAGTCCCGGCTGATGCCGGGCAGCACCGCCGCCACCAGCAGGATCACCACCGGCTGGGCGGCGGCCGCCCCCGCCACCAGCGCCCCGCCGGGTACGCCCCGGGCGGGGGGATAGAGCCGCAGATACGCGCCGATCAGATACAGCAGCGCGAACAGCGTTCCCATGCCGGACCAGTTCATCTGGATGAAAAATACCGTGGGCAGCAGGCTGATCACCGCGAAACCCAGCCCAATCAGCGCCAGCAGTTCCCGCCGGGAAAGCGCCCGGATCAGCCGGTTGAGAAACGGGCTGAAGAGGTACAGAGCCAGGTAGGTGGTGACGAACCAGTATTCGTTGTACAGCACCGAGAACAGCGCCTTGAACCCGAAAAAGGCCAGCGCCGGGGTCATGGGGCCCAGCCGGCCCCGGGCGAAGGCGATGGAGAACAGCACGATGCCGTAAAATCCGGTCTGGGCGGCCAGAAGCAGCGGCTTGACCGCGTGGAACCGGGACCCCGCCTGGTAGTACCCGGTGATCACCACAAAGATCGCCACCCCCAGCTTGCCGCTGGTGTACAGCGCCAGTTCAAACAATTCCCAGCCGGAGGTGCCGGCCGCCAGCATATCCAGCCCGCCGTGGATCATGCTGTGATGGCACACGATCAGCAGCATCGCAAACATGCGCAGCAGTTCCATGCTGCTGTTGCGTGCCCGGACCCGGGCGGGAGCGGAGACGGGGGCGGTCACAGCTTGCCCTCCGTGCGCAGCGCCTGTACTTTGAGCAGGGCGGCCACCGTCTTGCCGTCCACGATGCGGCCGTCCAGGCACATGGCCACGGCCTCGGCCAGCGGCAGGGATTCCGGGGTCAAAAACTCGTCCTCGTCCAGGTGCATGGGCACCGGATGCAGCCCGGTGGCCAGATAGGTGTAGATGATCTCGGTGCAGTAGCCCACCGTGGGCCATACCGGGTGCAGGTCCCGCCAATGGTCGGCGGCCAGGCCCGCCTCCTCGCCCAGCTCCCGCCGGGCGGCCTCCAGCGGGTCCTCGCCCGGCTCCAGCTTGCCGGCGGGCAGCTCCCAGACCTCCTGCCCGAAGGCGTACCGGAACTGCCGCACCAGATACACCCGGCTGTCCTCGGTCAGGGCCACCACGCAGGCGCCCCCGTGGTGATGCACCACCTCACGGGTGCCCTCGGCCCCGTTCTCCAGCCGCACGGTGTCCCGGGTCACGGTGAACACCCGGCCCTGGTAGATCTCCTCGCTGGCGGTCTTTTCTTCAAAATGCGCCATTTCCGTTTTCTCCTTTCGCGGCCGCGCCGGCCGGTTCGGCGGCGGGGCGCGCCAGCACCCGCACCACCCGGCGGCTGGCCACCCGCTGCACCGTGAACTCCACGCCGCCCCATTCCACCCGGGCGACCTCTCCCTCGGCGGGGATGTGGCCCAGACGGTCCACCACCAAGCCGCCCACCGTGTCAAACTCCTCTTCCTCGCCCTGTTCGGGCAGCGGCAGGCCCAGCGCGTCGAACAGGTCTTCCAGATCCATCGCCGCGTCCACGCTCACGCTGCCGTCCTCACAGCGGGTGAGGGGCTCTTCCTCGTTGTCGTACTCATCCTGGATGTCGCCCACGATCTCTTCTAGGATATCCTCCATGGTCACAAGGCCGGCGGTGCCGCCGTACTCGTCCACCACAATGGCGATCAGGCATTTTTTGCGCTTGAAATCCAGCAGAAGCTCCCGGGCGGGGCGGCTCTCCGGCACAAACATCGCCTGGCGCACAAAAGGCTGCACCGGGCTGTCCAGCTCCTCCGGGTGATCCACCAGACGCAGCAGGTCTTTCACATACAGCATCCCGGCCACGTCGTCCAGCCCGCCCCGGTAGACCGGCAGCCGGCTGTTGCCGCTCTCCAGCGCCGCCGCCACCGCCTGCCGGCAGCTGGCGGTCAGCTCCACGGCGGTCACCTCGGTGCGGTGGGTCATGATATCGCCGGCGCACACCTCGTCCAGATCAAAGATGTTGTTGATCATCCGCTTCTGGCTGGCGTCGATCTCCTCGTCCGCCGCGTCGTCCATGATCTCCAGGAACTCCGCTTCGGTCACCGGCTCCTTGCTGCCCAGGCCCGCCGGGGCCAGCAGCGAATCCAGCCAGGCGGGCAGGGTCAGCTTCTTGGCCAGCACCCAGCCCCCCGCAAAACACACGATCCCGGCCGCCAGGGCCGTCAGCAAAACAGTAAGACCATCCGGGTCCATCGGCAAAAACTCCCTCCCGCCGGGCATGCCGGCGCTTTATCTGAACTGTGTTATATAACTTGTATTGTAGTAAAAAGAGACCCGCCCGTCAAGCGGCGGGCGGGTAAAATCCCGGGGGCACAGCGGAGTCTCAGCCCTCTTTCGGCTCAGCGGTCAGGGGCGCGCCCAGCCGCTGCAGGTCGGCCAGGGTCACACGGCCGGCCTCCAGCGCGTCGGCCAGCGGTTCGGTGCTGCCGTCCGCGTAGACGGCCACGGCCCCCTCCAGGCTGCCGGCCAGATAGTAGACGCTGGTCTCGTCCTCGCCCACCCGGGTGAGCATCGCGTCCGTCGCCTCGCCCTCCCCGGGCAGGCCCTCCAGGGCGGTCACCACCAGGGCGGCGGCCTGCGAGGCGAGCTGGGCCTTTTCGGCCTCCTCGCCGGCCTCCTCGTCGGGGGCCGCGGCCATCGCCCGGGGCTCGGCGGCCCCGGCCGCCGAGTCG
>CASFJO010000082.1 GCA_949295035.1 uncultured Gemmiger sp. | reverse complement strand
GCTCTTCTATGCTAAGATGATGGTAGTTCATACAGTTCCCTCCCGGTGGTTTAGTTGTGTGGTAACTCTATTCTACCAGGGTTCTGTATGAACTTCTTTTTATTTTCCTAAAGTGTTGCACTTGATAGTATAATTCACCGATACCGCAAAAAGAGCCGCCCTGTAAAGGGCGGCTCCGCGAAATTGGGGCAAACGTTTCCAATCGTCCCACTTTTACAGATAGGCCTTGTACATCTCGGCGCTGGCCTCCTGGAACCGCAGCAGTTCGTCCGCCATCTCCTTGGCGCCGGTGCTGGCCTCCGGATAGGCGTTCTGCGCCTTGACCACGTCCATGACCCCCTGGTTGCTGCCCTCGGTGAGCATCTGCGCCAGCGCCCCGGTGGAGTGATCCATCAGGGTGCGGCCCTTGATGCCCGCCCTGGCCATCGCCTTGGCCATGGCGCCCTGGCCCCGGCTCTCGGCCCCGCAGGCCGCCAGCGCGGTATGGGCTTTCTGATTCAGCCGCCGGTACTCCTTCTGCTGCTTGAGCATCCGCGCCCGGAACTCCCGGTCCTGGGCGTAGGGCATCAGCTGCGCCAGGGCGTTCTTGCCCATCTCGGTATTGCGCACGATCTCCTGCAGCAGGGCCTCGTTGTCGCTTACATTTTCCTGTTTCACGGTGTGTTTCCCCCTTTCGCCCGATTTCGGGCTTTGGGGACAGTATGCCCGCTGTACCGCGCCTCTATTCGCGCAAAAACCGTCAATCAGGTCACCTTCCGGCGGGCGGCGCTTTTGCCCCGGGCCGCCGGGGCGGCCTTGGCGGCGCGCTTTGCCGGGCGGGCGGGGGCGGGCGTTTCCTTGGGCGCCGGCGTTTGCTGTTTGTCCGCCGCCGGCGCCTTGCCCGGCTCGCACCGGCCGAACAGGGCGCACTTTTGCCGGATGTGGGCCGCCAGCGCCCCGGTCAGCGCGCCGGCCGGGCACCGCCAGCTCCAGTTTTCCGCCAGCAGACGGCCGGGGCTGTTGATCCGCGCCTCGGCGCCCAGGCCCAGCCAGTCCGCCAGCGGGATCACCGCCAGCCGCGCCGGGCTGGCCAGCGCCCCCCGCAGGAATCCCTCGGTCATCCCTTCCCGGGTGTTCAGGCCGAAATACGCCTTGGCCATCGCCACCTCCGCCTTGTCGGCGGTGGCCAGCCAGTCGGCGGCGGTGGTGTTGTCGTGGGTGCCGGGATACACCACGCAGTTCTCGGTGTAGTTGTGGGGCAGATACTCGTTGTCCGCCCCGCCGCTGAAAGCGAACTGCAGCACCTTCATGCCGGGCAGCCCGGTGTCCCGCAGAAGCCGGCGCACACTGTCGAACAACTCGCCCAGGTCCTCGGCCACGATGGGCAGGTGCGGCCCGAAGGCGCGCTCCATCTCCCGGAAAAAGTCCAGCCCCGGGCCCTGTTCCCATTTCCCGGTGCGGGCGGTGGCCGCGTCGGCCGGGATGGCATAATAGGTATCGAAGGCGCGGAAATGGTCGATCCGCACGATGTCGTACAGTTCCAGCGCGTGCCCCAGCCGGCGTTTCCACCAGGCATAGCCGGTCTGTTTGTGGTAGGCCCAGTCGTAGAGCGGGTTGCCCCAAAGCTGGCCGTCGGCGCTGAAATAGTCCGGCGGGCAGCCCGCCACCCGGGCCGGCTCGCCCTCCGCGTTCGTCTCGAACAGCTCGCTGCCCGCCCAGGCGTCGGCGGAGTCCGCCGCCGCGTAGATGGGGATATCCCCCAGGATCTTCACCCCCCGGTCATTGGCGTACTGCCGCAGCGCCCGCCACTGGCCGTCGAACAGATACTGCACGAATTTCCAGAACTCGATCCGGTCGGCGTGGTCGGCGCGGAACTCCTCCAGCGCCTGCGCCTGCCGCCGGCGCAGCGGCAGCGGCCAGGCCCGCCAGGGAGCCATGCCGTTGGCCTCCTTGACGGTCATGTACAGGGCGTAGTCCTCCAGCCAGGCCTCGTTGCCGAAACAGAACCGGTACCAGTCGTCCGGGTAGGGGGTCTCGTACCCGGGCACCGGGCGCCGGGCGCGCCAGCGCTGCCAAGCCCGTTCCAGCACCGCCAGCCGGGTGGTGTAGAGCAGCCCGTAGTTCACCCGCCCCGCGGGCAGCGGCGCGCACTCGGCCTCGGTGAGCAGGCCCTGCGCCCGCAGCGTTTCCAGGTCGATGAAATAGGGGTTGCCGGCAAACGCCGAACAACTCTGGTAAGGGCTGTCCCCGTAACCGGTGGGGCTCAGGGGCAGGATCTGCCACACCTGCTGGCCCGCCTGCGCCAGAAACTCCACGAACCGCCGGGCCTCCGCCCCCAGGCTGCCGATGCCCTGGGGCCCCGGCAGGGCCGATACCGGCATCAGGATACCGCATTGCCGCATAGTTCACACTCTCCTTCGCGCGTTCGGCCGCGCGTGTTGTACCTCTATTATAGCGCGGCGGCGCGCGGTTTTCCACTGTTTTGCGCGCCGTCTGCCCGTGGACAAGCGGCCCGGGCGGGCGTATAATAGAACCTGCACGGGCCTGCGCCCGTACAATTTTGGGATGAGGGAGAGATCGGGAATGAACGAATCCAAACTGACCGTGCGCCGGGCCGCCCCCCGCGACCTGCCCCGCCTGCATGAGCTGCTGGGCCAGGTGGCCGAGGTGCATCACAAGGGCCGGCCGGACCTGTTCAAGGCCGGGCAGCGCAAATACACCGACCAGCAGCTGCTGACCATCCTGGCGGACGATACCCGCCCGGTGCTGGCTGCAGCGGACGAAAACGATCTGGTGCAGGGGTATGCCTTCTGCGTATTCAAACAGTATGTGGACGACAACATCATGACCGATATCTGCACCCTGTACATCGATGATCTGTGTGTGGACGAGGCCTGCCGGGGCCGGCATGTGGGCACCCTGCTGTACAACGCGGTGCTGGACTACGCCCGGGTCCACGGCTGCTACAACGTGACCCTGAACGTCTGGAGCTGCAACGAGAGCGCCCAAAAATTCTACGAGGCCCGGGGTCTTGTGCCCCAGAAGATCGGCATGGAGGTCATCCTGTGAAAGAGGACCGGCTGTACTACGCGGACCCGTTCCGCACGGAATTTTCCGCCCGGGTGGCCGGCTGCGAGCCGGACGGAAGCGCTTGGGCCGTAACCCTGGACGCCACCGCCTTTTACCCGGAGGGGGGCGGCCAGCCCGCCGACACCGGGGTGCTGGGCGGCGCGCGGGTGCTGGACGTGCGGGAGCGGGCCGGCCGGGTGGTGCACATCACCGACCGGCCGCTGCCGGCGGGCGGCACGGTGGAGGGGGTCATCGACTGGCCCCGGCGGCTGGACCACATGGAACAGCACACCGGCGAACATATCCTGAGCGGCACGCTGCACCGGCTGTACGGCGCGGAGAACGTGGGGTTCCATATCGGGCCGGACACGGTGCGGATGGACATGAGCCTGCCCCTGACCGATGCGCAGCTGGCCGAGGCGGAGCGGCAGGCCAACGAGGCGGTGCGCCGGGACCTGCCGGTGATCGCCTCCTGGCCGGACCCGGACAAGCTGGCGGCCACCGAATACCGCAGCAAAAAAGCGCTGGAGGGGCCGGTGCGGCTGATCACGGTGCCCGAGACCGACTGCTGCGCCTGCTGCGGCACCCATCTGACCCGGTCGGGGCAGGTGGGGCTGATCGCGATCGTGAGCGCCCAGCCCTACAAGGGCGGGGTGCGGCTGGCGGTGGTCTGCGGCGGGCGGGCGGCGGCCTGGGCGCGGCGGCTGGCACAGCAGGCCCACGCGGTGAGCGCGCTGCTGAGCGCCCCGGCCGACGGGCTGGCCGAGGCG
>CASFJO010000081.1 GCA_949295035.1 uncultured Gemmiger sp. | reverse complement strand
GGGGTGGGTGAGCCGCGCGAAAACAACCGCGGCGCGGCCGCCGGGTGGTTCGGGCGGCCGCGCCGCGTTTGTGCCGTATCAGCCCATCGAAGGGGAGAGCTTCTCCAGATCGAAGGGGGTGTCCTGATAGACGTAGTAGTTGAGCCAGTTGGCGTAAAGCAGGAACGCGTGGCTGCGCCAGCGGTGTACCGGCTGGCGGGAGGGATCGTCGCCGGGGTAGTAGCCGGCCGGCGGCGCGATGGGCAGCCCCCGGGCCAGGTCCCGGCGGTATTCCGCGTCCAGGGTCATCCGGTCGTACTCCGGGTGGCCGGTCACAAAGATCTGGCGGCCGCTGTCGATGCCCATGAGATACGGCCCGGCTTCGTCGCTCTCGGCCAGCATCCGCACCTCCGGACAGGCCGCCAGGGCCTGGGGGTCCACACCGGTGTGCCGGGAATGAGGGGCCCAGAACTCCTCGTCAAAGCCCCGCACCAGGGGGTTCGCCGGGCGGGTGACCCGATGGCGGAAGATGCCGAACATCTTGTGCTCCAGCGGAATCTTGGGGATGCCGTAGTGGTAGTACAGCGCCGCCTGCGCCCCCCAGCACACATGCAGGGTGGAGTAGACGTTGGTCTTGCTGAACTCAAAGATGCGGCAGAGTTCCGGCCAGTAGTCCACCTGCTCAAAAGGCATCTGCTCCACCGGCGCGCCGGTGATGATCATGCCGTCGAACCGCTGGTCCTTCACCCGGTCAAAGGTGGTGTAGAAGGCCTCCAGATGTTCCGCCGACACATGCGCCGCCGCGTGGGTGGCGGTGCGCAGAAAGGTCAGCTGCACCTGCAGCGGGCTGTTGGCCAGCAGCCGGGCCAGCTGGGTCTCGGTGGCGATCTTGGTGGGCATCAGGTTGAGCACCAGGATGCGCAGCGGCCGGATGTCCTGGGTGGCGGCCCGCTGCCGGTGCATCACAAATACATTTTCGCTGCCCAGCTGGGTATAGGCGGGCAGGTCCTGGGGAATGATCAGGGGCATGGGGGCCCTCCCTTCGGTGGGATTTGTTCGGCGCTCAGATCCGGGCCAGAGCCTGTTCCAGGTCGGCGATCAGGTCCCGCTTGTCCTCGATGCCGCAGCTCAGCCGCACCAGGTCCGGGCTCACCCCGGCGGCGCGCAGCTCCTCATCGTTCATCTGGCGGTGGGTGGCGCTGGCCGGGTGCAAACAGCAGGTGCGGGCGTCGGCCACGTGGGTCTCGATGGCGGCCAGCTTCAGGTGCTTCATGAAAGCCTCGGCGGCCTGGCGCCCGCCCTTGACCCCGAAACTCACCACGCCGCAGCTGCCGCCGGGCAGATACTTCTGGGCCAGTTCATAGTACTTGTTGCCGGGCAGGCCGCAGTACTCCACCCAGGCGATCTTGTCGTGCCCCTGCAGGTATTCGGCCACCGCCTGGGCGTTCTCGCAGTGACGCTGCATCCGCACATGCAGGCTCTCCAGCCCCAGGTTCAAAAGAAAGGCGTTCTGGGGGCTCTGGATGCTGCCGAAGTCCCGCATCAGCTGGGCCGTGGCCTTGGTGATGTAGGCCCCCGCCAGCCCGAACCGCTCGGTGTACACGATCCCGTGATAGCTCTCGTCCGGGGTGCACAGGCCGGGGAACTTGTCCGGATATCGGGTCCAGTCAAACTTGCCGCTGTCCACGATGCAGCCGCCCACGCCCGCGCCGTGGCCGTCCATGTACTTGGTGGTGGAGTGGGTCACGATGTCCGCCCCCCACTCGAAGGGCCGGCAGTTCACCGGCGTGGCGAAGGTGTTGTCCACGATCAGGGGCACACCGTGACGGTGGGCCACCCGGGCGAATTTCTCAATGTCCAGTACGGTCAGCGCCGGGTTGGCGATGGTCTCCCCGAACACGGCCTTGGTATTGGGGCGGAAGGCCGCGCTCAGCTCCTCCTCGCTGGCGTCCGGGCTGACGAAGGTGAACTCGACGCCCATGCGCTTCATGGTCACGGCGAACAGGTTGTAGGTGCCGCCGTAGATGGTGGAGCTGGCCACCACATGGTCGCCGCAGCCGGCGATGTTGAACACCGCGCAGAAGTTGGCCGCCTGGCCGCTGGAGGTCAGCATGGCCGCGCTGCCGCCTTCCAGCGCGCAGATCTTGGCCGCCACCGCATCGTTGGTGGGGTTTTGCAGCCGGGTATAGAAGTAGCCGCTGGCCTCCAGGTCAAACAGCTTGCCCATATCCTCGCTGGTGGCGTATTTGAAGGTGGTGCTCTGAATAATGGGGATCTGGCGGGGCTCCCCGTTGCCCGGGGTGTAGCCCCCCTGTACGCATACGCTGTCCAAATGCAGGTCCATGGCTTTTGTTCTCCTTATATAACAGAATAAAGTCGGATCGGCCTCCCGGCCCCTCTTATCGTCTATGATACCGCTTTTATGGGGGATGGGTCAAGAAAAAAACGCTGGCCGGCGCTGTTCACAAAAAATTTTCATTTGCGGCTCTTGACAATTCTGTGCGGCGGGTATACTATGTTAGCAGTCAAAGCGTGAGAGTGCTAAAACGACTGTCCCGCCTGCCGGCCGCCGCCGGCACGGCGGCGAGTACCCCGCAAAAACGGGAGAAAAGCGCGGCAGGCAAGCCGAAAGCCGGGCGGAAATTAGCATACGCGCCGAGACTTTGCCAGATACAGATACGATATGTGTAAGGAGGGTGGCTGTATGAACGCAGATCGTTTTACCCAAAAATCCATGGAGGCGCTGCAGAGCGCCCAGAAGATCGCCCTGGAGTATCAGAACCAGGCGCTGGAGCCGGAGCATCTGGCCGCGGCGCTGGCCAGCCAGGAAAACGGCCTTGTGCCGCAGCTGCTGCAGCAGATGGGGGCGGAGCCGGGCAAGTTTGCCGCGGCGGCCATCCAGCAGGTGGAGAAGCTGCCGCATGTGAGCGGCAGCGGCCGGGAGGCGGACAAGATCTATATCTCCGCCGCCACCGATAAAGTGTTGAACGCGGCCGAGGCCCGGGCCAAGGCCATGAAGGACGAATATGTGAGCGTGGAGCATCTGTTCCTGGCTTTGCTGGAGCAGCCCAACGCCGCCATCCGGGAACTGGCCCGCACCTTCAGCCTGGATGTGAACAAGTTTTTGAGCCAGCTGGCCGGTGTGCGGGGCAGCCAGCGGGTGACCAGCGATCACCCGGAGGACACCTACGACGTGCTGAAGAAGTACGGCCAGGACCTGGTGGAGATGGCCCGGCAGCAGAAGCTGGATCCGGTGATCGGCCGGGATACCGAGATCCGGAACGTGATCCGTATTTTGTCCCGCAAGCGCAAGAACAATCCCTGCCTGATCGGCGAGCCCGGCGTGGGCAAGACCGCCATCGCGGAGGGGCTTGCCCAGCGGATCGTGCGGGGCGATGTGCCGGAGAACCTGAAGGACCGCAAGGTGTTCAGCCTGGATATGGGCGCACTGGTGGCCGGCGCCAAGTACCGGGGCGAGTTTGAGGAACGGCTCAAGAGTGTGCTGCAGGAGGTCAAGAAGAGCGAGGGCCAGATCATCCTGTTTATTGATGAGCTGCACACCATCGTGGGCGCCGGCAAGACCGACGGCGCCATGGACGCGGGCAACCTGCTGAAACCCATGCTGGCCCGGGGCGAGCTGCACTGCATCGGCGCCACCACCCTGGACGAGTACCGCCAGTACATCGAGAAGGACCCGGCGCTGGAGCGCCGGTTCCAGCCGGTGCAGGTGGACGAACCCACGGTGGAGGACACCATCAGCATCCTGCGCGGCCTGAAAGAGCGGTATGAGGTGTTCCACGGCGTAAAGATCCAGGACAGCGCCCTGATCGCCGCGGCCACCTTGTCCCACCGGTATATCACCGACCGGTTCCTGCCGGACAAGGCAATCGACCTGGTGGACGAGGCCTGCGCCATGATCCGTACCGAGATGGATTCCATGCCGGCCGAGCTGGACGATCTGCGCCGCAAGATCATGCAGCATGAGATCGAGGAGGCGGCGCTGAAGAAGGAGACGGATACCCTGTCCAAGGACCGGCTGGCGGCTTTGCAGAAGGAACTGGCCGGCATGCGGGACGAGTACAACGCCATGAAGGCCCGCTGGGACAATGAGAAGAACAGCATCGGCAACCTGCAGTCCATCCGGGAGCAGATCGAGCAGACCAACGCCGCCATCGAAAAGGCGGAGCGGGAGTACGATCTGAACAAGGCGGCCGAACTGAAGTACGGCAAGCTGCCGGAACTGCACAAACAGCTGGCCGAGGCGGAATCCAGGGCGGAGAGCAGCGGCGACCATGAGAACAACCTGCTGCGGGACCGGGTCACCGACGAGGAGATCGCCCGGATCGTGGCCCGCTGGACCGGCATCCCGGTGGAGCGCCTGGTGGAAGGCGAGCGGGAGAAGCTGCTGCATCTGGAGGACATCCTGCACAAGCGGGTGATCGGCCAGGACGAGGCGGTGCGCAAGGTCAGCGAGGCCATCCTGCGCAGCCGGGCGGGCATCGCCAACCCCAACCGGCCCATCGGCAGTTTCCTGTTCCTGGGCCCCACCGGCGTGGGCAAGACCGAGCTGGCCAAGGCGCTGGCACAGGCCTTGTTCGACGACGAGCGCAACATGGTGCGGATCGACATGACCGAATATATGGAGAAGTTCAGCGTGAGCCGTCTGATCGGCGCCCCTCCGGGATACGTGGGCTACGAGGAAGGCGGTCAGCTGACCGAGGCGGTGCGCCGCAAGCCCTACAGCGTGGTGCTGTTCGACGAGGTGGAAAAGGCGCATCCGGATGTGTTCAACATCCTGCTGCAGGTGCTGGACGACGGCCATATCACCGACAGCCAGGGCCGGGTGGTGGACTTCAAGAACACCATCATCATCCTGACCAGCAACCTGGGCAGCCAGTATATCCTGGAAGGCATCCATGACGGGCAGATCAGCGACGAGGCCCGCGCCGCGGTGGACGGGCTGCTGAAGAGCAGCTTCCGGCCGGAGTTTTTGAACCGGCTGGACGAGATCGTCTACTACAAGCCGCTGACCAAGGACGAGATCGGCGGGATCGTGGAGCTGCAGCTGGCCGACCTGCGCGAGCGGCTGGCCGAAAAGCAGCTGAAGCTGGAGGTCACCGACGAGGCCCGCGCCATGATCATCGACCAGGGCTATGACCCCATCTACGGCGCCCGCCCGCTGAAGCGGTTCATCCAGAGCCGGGTGGAGACCATGATCGCCCGCGCCATCATCCAGGGCGACCGCCCCGCCGGCAGCACCCTGACCGTCTGCGTCAAGGACGGCGGGCTGGCGCTGGCCTAAGCAGGCCGATCTGGGGGACCAGTCCCCCAGCCCCCCATCTGTCGGGCCGAATACTCGGCCCTCGGGAAAAGTAGAAAGAAAGGCCGGTGCGCATACCGTTTGCGCACCGGCCTTTTTGTGCTTTGTTCCGTGGGACGGAGAATTCCGTCCCACTATTTTTGGGGGCCTGGGGGAGATGTTATCTCCCCCAGATCGGCTATTTTACAGCTGATGGGCGTCGATCCAGTCGCTGACGGCCTTGGCCACGGGGGCGAGGGAGCCGTCGGTGAAGGGCACCGCGAGGCCGGCGCTCTCCACCAGGCCCGCGTAGGTGCGGGTGCCGGCCTTGTCCACCAGGGCCAGGTACCGCCGCCAGGCGTCCTTCGGGTCTTTCAGGAACGCCGCGAAGAACTGCAGCGCCACCGTCTGAGCCAGGCAGTAGTCAATATAGTAGAAAGGATACAGGTAGATGTGCAGCTGCCGCTGCCAGCCCGCGCCCCGGCCATAGAAGGGCATGCCCTCCATGTCGTTCCAGGGGCGGTACTTCTTTTCCAGCTTCAGCCATTCGGCGTTGCGCTGCTCCGGGGTCAGTTCCGGATGGCTGTAGGCAATGTGCTGGAACTCGTCCACCATGCAGCCGTAGGGCAAAAAGCACAGCGCGTCCTCCGCGTGGGACAGGGCGTACTTGGCGGTCTGCTCGCCGAAGAACAAATGATGCCAGGGGGTGGTCAGGAACTCCATGCTCATGCTGTGGATCTCGCAGCTCTCCATGCCGGGGCTGTCCAGTTCGCCCGGCAGCTTCTGCTGGAAAGCCCGGTAGGCCTGGAAGGCGTGGCCCGCCTCGTGGGTCAGCACGTCCACATCGCCGGAGGTGCCGTTGAAGTTGCTGAAGATAAAGGGGGCCTTCAGGTCCGGCAGGGCGGTGCAGTATCCGCCCGGGGCCTTGCCGGGACGGCTCAGCACATCCAGCAGCTCGTTGTCCATCATGAAATCAATGAACTCCGCGGTCTCGGGGCTCAGTTCGCGGTACATCTGCCGGCCGGCCGCCAGGATCTCCTCCGGGGTGCCGGTGGGGTCCGGATTGCCGTCGGCAAAATACAGCGCGCTGTCGTACAGCTTCGGGTCGGCCAGGCCGCAGCGGCCCGCCTGCCGGGCCTTGATCCGGCTCACCAGCGGCACCACGTCCCGCACCACCTGCTCCCGATAGGCCTCCACCTCTTTGCGGCCGTAGCCCAGCCGCTGCATCCGCAGGTAGGACAGCGGCACATAGTTCTCATACCCCATCGCCCGGGCCTGGGCGTTGCGGTTTTCGATCAGCTTGGTGTACAGCTCGTCAAACTCCGCCTGATGCTCGTCAAAGAATTTGCCCTCGGCCTCATAGGCGGCCTTGCGCACCGCCCGGTCGGTGCTCTGCTTGTAGGGCCCCAGCTTGGGCAGCGGCAGGGTCTGGCCCTCAAACTCCACCATCGCGGAAGCGTACAGCTTCTGGTACTGGCTGGTGAGCGCGTTCTCCTGCTGGATCAGCGGCAGGATCTCGGGGATGGCGCTGCGCACGCTCACATCCAGCTTGTCCAGGTAGATCTGGCCCCACCGGTCAGCCAGCGCCTGTTTGTGGGGATTGGCGAGGACCGCCCGGGAAAAGGCCAGCGATTTGTCGTTGAACCGGGGGCTGTTCTCGTCGTAATAGTCGTTCTCCTTGGCGTAGAACTCGTCCTGGGTGTTGATGGAGTAGCGAACGTAGCACAGACTGGAATCGGTCACGAACTGCTGGTTGAGTTTGTCGTACTCCGCGCAGACGGCCAGCAGTTCCTCGCCGCTGGCCGCCGCGGCCGCCCGGGCGGTGAGCTCGTCCAGCCGGGCGAGCATCCCTTCCAGGTCGGGACGGGTGTATTCGATCTGAGAAAAAGGTTTCATGATACAAAGATCCTTTCCGGCGCGGAGGGCCGCGCCTGCCGTATTGTTTTCAGTATACCACGTCCCGCCGCGGAAAAAAAGGTTGCATTCCGCAAAAGGGGCGGTATAATGAGAGAGTATCGCAGAGTAAGGGTCTGCGCGTCAAGTGCCGCTTTGACGGGGAGTTGCAAAGCGGACGAAAAAGGCGATGCCTTTGCGGTGCCGGCCCTGCATCCCGCTGCTGCATGATGGGTGCAGAACGGCTCTTTGCGGGCTTTTGCGCGCCCGCCCCAGGCCGAAGATCGCTCCTTTTGTGCGGCAACACGCATGAAAGGAGTTTTTGTTATGTTCGCTTCTCAACTGTTTGTGGACTGGCGCGGCCGTTTTCGCGCCAGCGCCCTCGATCTGAAAAAGCCCCGGGTACTGGCGGGCACGGCGCTGCTGGTGGCGCTGAATCTGGTGCTGAACCAGTTCACCATCCCGGTATCCCCGTATCTGGAGATCGGGTTTGATTTTCTAGCCAGCGCGGCCACCGGCTTTCTGTACGGGCCGGTGGCGGCGGCCACCAGCGGGGTGGTCACCGATCTGCTGGGCTACCTGCTGCGGCCCAACGGGCCCTGGTTCCCGGGCTTTACGCTGAGCGCGATCCTGCTGGGGCTGCTGTACGGCCTGGCCTACTACAAAAAGCCGGTGCGGGTGGGCCGTATCGTGGCGGTCAAGCTGATCGTCACGGTGGTGTTCAACCTGTTTTTGACCCCGCTGTGGCTGAGCGTTATGTACGGCCAGGCTTTTGTGCTGCTGAGCGGGCTGCGGCTGGTAAAAAACATCATCAAATTCCCGGTGGACGTGGCGCTGATCTGGCTGGTGCTGCGCAGTTTGGAACGGATAAAAGCCCTGCAAAAACAATGAAACAAACCCCCGGCCGGTTGGCCGGGGGTTTTGCGCGGTTACAGGTCGTCGGCGTCCTGCTGGGGCGTCTCGGCCGGGTCGGCGGGGGTGCCGGTCCAGCTGCCCAGCGGGTCGGCCTCGTCGTTGGCCCGCAGGGTGCGGGCGATCTCCATCGGGTCGGCCTCCGGCTCCTTTTTGCCAAACAGTTCGGTCCAGAATCCGCTCATGCGCAATCCCTCCCTTTGCGGTGATGTATAGAGTGTGCGCGGGCCGGCCACACTCTATACATCCACAAAAAAGGATGTGAGCGCATGCGGATGAACACGCCCCGGGCATTCTGGCTGGCGTTTTTTCTGACCCTGGCGGTGGTGGTGCCGTTGTTGGGCAGTTTTGCTTTATGGGCGGTATGGCAGCAGGCGGATCAGGCGATGCGGGCGGCGCAGTCCACCAGCGGGCTGCGGGTCCAGGTGCCCACGGGAGAGAATACCTTCAATCTGCTGGCGGTGGTGGCCGGGGAGGACCCGGCCTTTGTGCTGGTGCGGCCGGACGCGGCGGGCGGAACGCTGGAGATATGGACGGTGCCGGCAAAGAGCGTGGTGCGCACCACATCCGGCAGTTACACGACCCTGCAGGATTGTTACGACGACGCGGGCCCGGGCCGGGCGGCCCAGGCGCTGGCCGATACGCTGGGTATCGAGGTGCGGTATTATCTGGCGGCCACCCGGACGGGCTGGGGCACCATCGCCGACGGGCTGGGGCAGATACGGGTGAACCTGGACGGAGTGGCCGACCCGGCCAGCCTGGCCCGGGCCGGGCTGGCGGAGGACCCGGTGGCGCAGCTGGCGCCGGCCCGGCTGGACGAACTGCTGGAACAGCTGGGCTGTACGGGCACCGAGACCGATGCGGTGCGGGCGGCGGTGTGGCTGGCGGCGGCCCGGCAGAAAGCCGAACAGCTGCCCACCGTGCTGCCCGACGGGGTGCGGGCGGCGGGCGGCCTGCTGACCGACCTGACCGCCCTGGACATCAACACCCTGGCCCAAACGCTGGAGTTCTGGGTCAACGGCCAGGGCGAGGTGGACGGCGGTGTGCTGCCCGGAGACTGGAACGCCCGGGACGGCCGCTATGAGTTCAGCGACGAGACCCTTTCCTTCGCCGCCGAGCGGCTGGGCGGCGCGGGCGGGGAGACGGAGAAAGCGGGCTGACAGCCGGTATGGAGGGCGCCTCCGGCTCCGGGAATCTATGCAATCTTAAATACTAAGGCCCGCGCAGCGGAAAAACTTTTGCGCAGGCCTTTGCTTTGTCTTTTTTTCATCATAGGGATTTGATATATGAATAAGGCCGGTGCGTAAACGGGATACGCACCGGCCTTGTATATGGATATTTTCCCTGAGGGCCGGGGATTCGGCCCCCGATTCCGGGGGGGTATGGGGGGAATCGTTGATTCCCCCTATTGGCCTAAATCGGCCCTCACTTGAGCAGTTCCCGGAACAGGCCGGCCCGCTGGAGGGCGGGGCGCAGGGCCAGGTAGGCGGCCACGCCCACGGCGGTGCTGATCACCGCGTTCAGGCAGGTGGCGCCCACGTTCCAGGCCAGGGTCAGGTCGGCGGCGGGCTTGCCCAGCACCAGCAGCTTGTAGTAATACCCGAACAGCGGGTCGAACACGCAGTTGAAGGCCAGCCCCGCCGCCGCCGAGATGGTGGCGTACAGGGTGCGGCGCCGGGGATCGGTCTGCTCGCTGATATGGAACACCCGGTGCGCCAGCGCCCCGGTGATCAGGCCGATGCAGAACTTGGCGATCAGGGTCTTGGGCACGTAGGTGATGTACACCGGGTCGAACAGATCGCCCAGGCTCATGCCCACCGCGCCGCCCACGCCGCCGTACATCCCGCCAAACAGCAGCGCCCCCAGCACGCAGACCGCGTTGCCCAGGTGAATGCTGGTGGCGTCCCCGCCCGGCAGCTGGATGCGGAACTGCAGCACCGCAAACGCCACATAAGACAGCGCCGCCAGCATCGCCAGCACCGTCAGCCGACGGATATGTAGATCTTGATTTCGCATACAACTTTCCTCCCTGCCGGGGCTTTTGGGGCAACACCGCACAATTCACGCCTGACGGCTCAGGCGGCGTATCCCGCCGAAAAATTCCGTGCTGTTTTCCCAAAATACTCGGCAAACCACCCGGGTTTGCCTGCGTTTTTGGGTTCATATCACAAAAATTTTTCTGGTGCGCTCCACCGCCTGGAATTGTGCGGAGCTGCCCTTGACTTTTTTCGCTCCGGTCTGTATGCTCTATTATATCGGATTCTGAACCCATGAAAATGCCCAGAATATATATTTTTTATGGGTTCAGTTGAAAGGAGCCGCCTATGCCGCCGCTGCTGTTTTCCCTGGACCCGTCGGGTCCGCTGCCGCTGTATGAACAACTGTACCGGGCGCTGGCCGGGCGCATCCGGGCGGGGGAACTGCCCGCTGGCTGCCGATTGCCCGGCAAGCGCAGCCTGGCCGAGCAGCTGGGGGTCAGCGTCAACACGGTGGACACCGCCTACCAGCTGCTGGCCGCCGAGGGCTGGCTGGACGCCCGGCCCCGGTCCGGCTTTTTCGTGGCGGGCCGCGCGCCGCTGCCGCTGCCCGATGCGCCCGCTACACCCGCGCCCGTGCCCGACGAGCCCGCCGCCCCCCACTGGCGGTTCGACTGCGGCACCAGCGGGGTAGACACCGGCCTGTTCCCCTTCCGCACCTGGGGCCGTATCCAGAAAGAACTTCTCTACGCCCAGCCCGGGCTGCTGGCCCACGGCCATCCCCAGGGGGACGCGGAACTGCGCGGCGCCATCGCGGAATACCTGCAAAGCTACCGGGGGGTGGCCTGTACCCCGGACCAGGTGGTGGTGGGGGCCGGGGCGGAGTACCTGCTGAGCCTGCTGGCGGTGCTGCTGCCCGGCGGGCCCGCCGCCCTGGAGGACCCGGGCTATCTGCGGCCCCGGGCGGTGCTGGGCAACTGCGGGGTGCCCTGCCTGCCGGTGCCCATCGACGCGGGCGGCATGGACCTGGACGCGCTGGCCGCCTCCGGCGCGCGGCTGGCCTACGTGACCCCCAGCCATCAGTTCCCCACCGGGGTGACCATGCCCGCGCCCCGGCGGGCCGGCCTGCTGGCCTGGGCGCTGGCCGCGCCCGGCCGGTATATCCTGGAGGACGACTACGATTCGGAATTTCGGTTCGATGTGCGGCCGCTGCCCAGTTTGCAGGGCATGGCCGGGCCGGACGGGCCGGTGGTGTACCTGTCCACCTTCTCCAAGAGCCTGGCCCCCAGCATCCGCATCGCCTACATGGTACTGCCCCGGCATCTGCTGGGAGCCTACCGGGCTCGGTTTTCCGCCTATGCCTCCACCGTGAGCCGGTTCGAGCAGCAGACGTTGTACCGGTTTATGGCCGAGGGGCATTTCACCCGGCATTTGGCCCGGATGCGCAAGGAGTACCGGGCCCGGGCCGCCGCCCTCACCGGCGCGCTGGAGGCCGCCTTTGGCCCCGGCCGGCTGACCTTTGGCGGGCGGCAGGCGGGGCTGCATTTCCTTTTGCGGATCGAGGGCGGCCCGCCGGAAGGGGAGATGGTGCGCGCCGCCCGGGCCGCCGGGGTGCGGCTGGCGGCTTTGCGCGAGTTCTGCCAGGCCGCGGCCTGCCCGCCCTCCACCGTGGTGATGGGCTACGGGGCGCTGGCCGCCGGGCAGGCCGAACCGCTGGCGGCGCTGTTGGCCGGGCTTTGGAAATGACCGAAAAGACCGGGGCCTTCCTGCGCGGAAGGCCCCGGTCTTGCTCATTCAATATCCAGTTCCGGCGGCACGTCCAGTTCGTGGGGCACCGGGCGGCCGTTTTTCTTGCGCTGGCGCACGCATTCGGTGAGCAGATACTCGATCTGACCGTTCACCGAGCGGAAGTCGTCCTCCGCCCAAGCGGCGATGGCCGCGTACAGGCTGGCCGACAGCCGCAGCGGGATCTGCTTTTTCTCTCCGGCCATGGCTCAGTACAGGCTGCCGGAGTTCACCACCGGCTGGGCGTCCCGGTTGCCGCAGAGCACCACCAGCAGGTTGGACACCATCGCCGCCTTGCGCTCCTCATCCAGGGTGACTACCTGATTCTCGCTCAGCCGCTCCAGCGCCATCTCCACCATGCCCACGGCCCCGTCCACGATCATCTTGCGGGCGTCGATGATGGCCGACGCCTGCTGGCGCTGCAGCATCACCGCCGCGATCTCCGGCGCGTAGGCCAGGTAGGTGATCCGGGCCTCCAGGATCTCCAGGCCCGCCTGGGCCACCCGGGCCTGGATCTCGTCCTTGATCCGGGCCGCCACCACCTCGCTGGAGCCCCGCAGGCTGCCGTCGTCCGCCTGGCCGTCGCCGGTGGTGTCCACGTTGGGGGCCACGTCGTAGGGGTAGATGCGCACGATGTTCCGCAGCGCGGTGTCGCACTGCAGGGACAGAAACTCCTTGTAGTTGTCCACGTTGAACACCGCCTTGGCGGTGTCCACGATCCGCCAGGTCACCGCGATGCCGATCTCCACCGGATTGCCCAGGCAATCGTTGATCTTCTGGCGGTTGTTGTTCAGGGTCATCACCTTCAGGCTCAGCTTGTTGCCGGACGGGTTCACGTTCAGCTCATTCTTGCCGGCCCCCACCGGCCGCTCACTGACGTCGCCGCTCTGGTTCAGCCGGGTGCGGGCCGCCGGGTTCACCCCCGCGCAGAAGGGATTCACAAAATAAAAGCCCTCGCCCTTCAGGGTGCCGATGTAGTTGCCGAACAGGGTCAGCACCAGGGCCTCCTGAGGCCGCAGCACCTTGAGCCCGCAGGCCAAGATCCAGCCCAGGCACAGCCAAGCCACGCTGATCACCATCACCGCGCCGCGCAGCCCGCGCGCAGCGTGCCGGCCCGGCCCCGCCGGCCCAAAAGCCTCCCCGGCCCACAGCAGCGCCAGGATGGCCACCGCGTACAGGGCCAGGATCGCAAGCAGGACCGGCATTCCGCTTTTTTTGTTTTGCAGGGTCTTTTCACTCACAGGATATTCCTCCTTTACGGGGTTGATTGATATCAAAATAATATCATTAAGATACGTGTTTGTCAAGCCCGGCGGAAAAGGCGGGCGGCCGGTTTTGCGATCGGGAAAGCCCCGGCCCGTTCGGGAAGGGGAGGGCGCGTGGGATCCCGCCCGGCGGGCAAGGGAAGTTTTTGCCCGGGCCGCCGTGTCTTTGGGTGCATAAACCGGGGCGGCGGGGCGGATACTAAATCCAAAACACACCGCGGCCCCGGCGCAGCGCGAACGGGGGCGCAGACGGAGGCGTTTGGTTATGAAAGCAACCGGCATCGTACGCCGTATCGACGATCTGGGGCGGGTGGTGATCCCGAAAGAGATCCGCCGCACCCAGCATATCCGCCAGGGCGACCCGCTGGAGATCTATGTGGGCACCGAGGGCCAGGTCATCTTCAAAAAGTATTCGCCGCTGGGCGAATTGAACGACAGCGCCGGGCTGTACGCCGAGGTGCTGGCAAAAAGCCTGGGGGCGACCGCCCTGGTCTGTGACCGGGAACGGGTGCTGGCGGCCGCCGGGCCCGGCCGGCGGGAGTATCAGGATAAACCGGTGTCGCAGCCGCTGGAACGGCTGATGGAACAGCGCGCGCTGTTCCGGCACAGCGGCCGGGCCGAGGACTGCCTGTTTCCCTGCCAGGGGGCGGACCGGCATCTGTTGGCCATGGCCCCCATCCTGAGCGGCGGGGACGTGGCCGGCGCGGTGGCGGTGCTCAGCGGCGACAAGGCCGCCCGCCCCACCCCGGAGACCGACCGGGTGGTGTCGGTCTCCGCCGCCTTCCTGGCCCGGCAGCTGGAAGAATAAGACGGGGAACGGGGCGACCGGGACCGGGCTGGGGCCCGTCCCCGGGCCCCCGTTCAGCGGGCCGGGATATCCCGGCCCGCGGGAAACATCTGTCCGGGCGGACGCCCCACGGGCAAATGCGGGGATTTGGCTCCCTGTACGGCGCGACCTTGCCCCGGCGGCGGAGGTGTGGTATGCTGGCAGTGCGCGGAGATCCTTCCGCGCGGAAAGGAGCTGCCCCCCATGTCCAACCGCCGCGCCGCGGCCCCTGCGGGCCCGGTATCCCATCCGCTGGCCCCGGTCTGGAACGCCGACAGCCGGGTGCTTATCCTGGGCACCCTGCCGTCGCCCGCTTCCCGGCAGGCGGGCTTCTATTATATGCACCCGCAGAACCGGTTCTGGCCGGTGCTGGCCGCCCTCTTCCGCGAGCCGGTGCCGCAGGGCCCCGAGGCGCGCCGCGCCTTTGCCCTGGCCCATCGGATCGCCCTTTGGGACACGCTGGCCCGCTGCACCATCGCCGGCGCTTCCGACGCTTCCATCCAGGATCCGGTGCCCAACGATTTGAGCCCGATCCTGGCCGGCGCGCCCATCCGGGCCGTCTTTGCCACCGGCGCCGCCGCCCATCGCTTTTATCAGAAATTCCAGTTCCCCCGCACCGGCCTGGCGGCTTTGCGGCTGCCCAGCCCCAGCGCCGCCAACTGCGCCGTGCCCTTCGGGCAGCTGGTGGAGGCCTACGCCGCCATTCTGCCCTTTCTGCAGCCCTGATCCCGCCCCCGTGCCGCCCCTCTCCGCGGCCACGGGGGCTTTTTTGGCAGACGGGCCGGGCCCCGCGCGTGCCCGGCGCCCCTCGGCCTGCCGCCGGCGCCGCCCCGCCACCCCGTGCAGACCCGCCCGCCGCCCCGGTCTGTGTCTAAACTGTTAAAGTTGAAAAAATTTTGCGAACAGGTCTTGACAGCTGCATCTTTTGGAGTAGAATAAGATTAGCACTCGAGAACAAAGAGTGCTAAACCGAAAGGAAACGAGGTGGCGGATATGGCGATGGACGACCGAAAGCGCCGGGTGCTGCAGGCAGTCGTTACCCTGTACGGGATGGACGGCGAGCCGGTGGGCAGCGGGCTGCTGTGCCGGTATTTTGACTCCGCCGTGTCCAGCGCCACCTTGCGCAATGAGATGGCGGCGCTCACCAAGCTGGGATTGCTGGAGCAGCCCCACACCAGCGCCGGGCGGGTGCCCAGCGCCAAGGGCTACCGGTACTATCTGGACCACATGGACGCTCCCGCCGCCCTGCCCGCTGCCGAGCGGCGCAAGATCGACCGGCTGTTCGCCGGAATGGATTACGAACCCGACAAGCTTACCCAGAGCGCGGCCCGGGCGCTGAGCGACTGGGCCGGCTACACGGTGGTGGCCACCACCCCCGCCGCGCCGGATCTGTGCATCGCCCATTTTGAGGTGGTGCAGGTGGGCCGGTACTCGGCGGCTGTGCTGGCGGTGACCGGCGCGGGCGGCGTGCGCACCCGGGTGGCCCGGGTGGAGGGCGGTTTGAGCCGCGCCGACGCGGTGCAGCTGGCCGGCCTTTTGAACCGAAACCTGACCTTTGTGTCGCCGCCGGATCTGACCGAGGCGCTGCTGGCCGATCTGGCCGCGAGCCTGGGGCCCCGCCGCAAGGAATTGTGGGGGGTCGTGCAGGCGGCGGCCGACCTGCTGGAGGAGGCCGCCCGGCCCCGGGTCCACGTGGAGGGTATCGCCCATCTGCTGGAATGGCCGGAACTCAGCGGCGACCTGGCCCGGGTGCTGGAACTCTTTGGCAACGAGGAGACCGGCTGCCGGCTGTGTACCAGCGCCGGGCAGCGGGGCGACGTGCTGCTGGGCGAGGATCTGGCCGATCCGATCCCGGGGCTGTCGGTGATCCGCAAACGGTATCTGGCCGGCGGCGGCCTGATGGGCGGGCTGGCCATTGTGGGCCCGGCCCGGATGCCCTTCCAGAAGCTGATGCCCGGTCTGGATTATTTTGCCTTGAAACTCGGCCAGAGCATGGCCGGTAATCTACAGGAGGACGCAACATGAGCGAACAGGAAAACCGCACCGACGCCCCGCAGCCGGAGGTGCCTGAGACGGAACCCAAGACCGCTTCGGCGGAACCGGCCGCCGAGGCGCAGACCCCGGAGACCCAAACTTCCGGGGAGCAGGCCAACGGGGGACCGGCGCCCGAGACCAAGCACAAAAAGAAAGCGGCCGGCCAGGAAGCGGCGCTGCAGGCCAAGCTGGACGCGGCGGAGAAAAAGGCCGCCGAGCTGAAAGACCAGCTGCTGCGCACCGCCGCCGAGTACGACAACTTCCGCAAGCGAAGCGCCCGGGAACAGGACGCCTCCTTCAACAACGGGGTGGGCTTCGCGGTGAGCCAGATATTGAGCATTCTGGACACGCTGGAGATGGCGGCCGGCGCCCCCACCACCGACGAGAACTACAAAAAGGGCGTGACCATGACCCTCAGCAAGGCGGACGCCGCGCTGAACGCCCTCAAGGTGGAGGAGATCCCCGCCCAGGGCCAGCCCTTCGATCCCAACCTGCACGCGGCGGTGCAGCAGGTGCCCGCCGGGGACGGGGTAGAGAGCGGCACCGTGGTGCAGGTGTACCAGAAAGGCTATCGCCTGGGCGACCGGGTGATCCGCCACGCCACCGTGGTGGTGGCCGAATAACCGGCATAAAAGGCCGGCCGGCCTTTTATCATAAATACAAGATCAACCAAAAGCCGAAACAACATTCGAATACGCGGTTTGCATAAAAAGGAGAGAACGAGTATGAGCAAGATCATTGGTATCGACCTGGGTACTACCAACAGCTGTGTGGCTGTCATCGAGGGCGGCGAGCCCGTTGTTATCGCCAACGCCGAAGGCGCCCGCACCACCCCCAGTGTGGTGGGCTTCACCAAGACCGGCGAGCGGCTGGTGGGCCAGGTGGCAAAGCGCCAGGCCATCACCAACCCCGAGCGCACCATCTCCTCCATCAAGCGGGAGATGGGCACCAACTACAAGGTCAACATCGACGGCAAGGACTACACCCCGCAGGAGATCAGCGCGATGATCCTGTCCAAGCTGAAGGCGGACGCCGAGGCTTATCTGGGCGAGAAGGTCACCGAGGCGGTCATCACCGTGCCGGCCTACTTCAACGACAGCCAGCGGCAGGCCACCAAGGACGCCGGCACCATCGCGGGCCTGAACGTCAAGAGGATCATCAACGAGCCCACCGCGGCCTCCCTGGCCTACGGCGTGGATAAGGAAAACGACCAGAAGATCATGGTCTACGACCTGGGCGGCGGCACCTTCGATGTGTCCATCATCGAGATGGGCGACGGCGTGACCGAGGTGCTGGCCACCAACGGCGATACCCGCCTGGGCGGCGACGACTTCGACCAGCGGATCATCGACTGGCTGGCCGACAACTTCCAGAAGGAGAACGGCATCGACCTGCGCAAGGACAAGATGGCGGCCCAGCGGCTGAAGGAAGCCGCCGAGAAGGCCAAGGTCGAACTGTCCGGCGTGGCCTCCACCGCCATCAACCTGCCCTTCATCACCGCCGACGCCACCGGCCCCAAACACTTGGATATGACCCTGACCCGCGCCCAGTTCGACGCCATGACCGCCGACCTGGTGGAGCGCACCATGGGCCCTGTCCGTCAGGCGCTGAAGGACGCCGGCCTGAAGGCCAGCGATCTGAGCAAGGTGCTGCTGGTGGGCGGTTCCACCCGGATCCCCGCCGTGCAGGAGGCCGTCAAGAAGGAGATGGGCATGGAGCCCTTCAAGGGCATCAACCCCGATGAGTGCGTGGCCATCGGCGCCGCCATCCAGGGCGGCGTGCTGCAGGGCGACGTGAAGGGCCTGCTGCTGCTGGACGTGACCCCGCTGAGCCTGGGCATCGAGACCCTGGGCGGCGTGTGCACCAAGATCATCGACCGCAACACCACCATCCCCACCAAGAAGAGCCAGGTGTTCTCCACCGCGGCCGACAACCAGCCCAGCGTGGAGGTCAACGTGCTGCAGGGCGAGCGTGAGTTTGCCCGCGACAACAAGAGCCTGGGCACCTTCCATCTGGACGGCATCGCCCCGGCGCCCCGCGGCGTGCCGCAGATCGAGGTCACCTTCGACATCGACGCCAACGGCATCGTGCATGTGAGCGCCAAGGACCTGGGCACCGGCAAGGAGCAGAGCATCACCATCACCGCCTCCACCAATATGAGCAAGGAGGACATCGACAAGGCCGTGAAGGACGCCGAGCGGTTTGCCGATGAGGACCGCAAGCGCCGCGAGGAAGTGGATCTGCGCAACGGCGCCGACCAGATGGTATTCCAGACCGAAAAAGCCCTGGGCGAGCTGGGCGACAAGGTGGACGCCTCCGAAAAGGCCGACGTGCAGGCCAAGCTGGACGCCCTGAAGGAAGCGCTGAAGGGCAGCGACACCGAGGCCATCAAGACCAAGCAGGAAGAGTTGCAGAAGGCTTTCTACGCGGTGAGCGAGAAGGTCTACAAGGCCGCCGCCGAGGCCCAGAGCGCCCAGCAGGGCGCCGCGGGCGACACCGGCGCCCAGAGCGCCGGCCAGAAGCCGGACGACGGCGTGGTGGACGCGGACTTCAAGGAAGTCTGATCCAACCGGGGAACAGGTAAGCAAGGCCGCCCGGCCGGATAGCCGGGCGGCTGTTCCCGTCCCTTATACATCGCGCGGGGCCGGTGCGTCCGGCGCATGACAGGTGGAGAGGTATATGGCAGACAAACGTGATTATTATGAGGTTTTGGGCATTGCCAAAGGCGCGTCCGAGGCCGAGATCAAGAGTGCCTACCGCAAGCTGGCCAAAAAGTACCACCCGGACCTGAACCCCGGCGACAAGGCCGCCGAGGAGAAGTTCAAGGAGGTGGGCGAGGCCTACGAGGTGCTGAGCGATCCCGATAAAAAGGCCAAGTATGACCAGTTCGGGTTCGCCGGTGTGGACCCCAGCTACGGCGCGGGGACCGGCGGCGGATTTGGCGGCGGCTTCGGCGGGGTGGACCTGGGGGATATCTTCGGGGACATCTTCGGCGGCGGCTTCGGCTTTGGCGGCGCGCAGCGCACCGCCAGCGCCAATGCCCCCCGCAAGGGCGCCGACCAGCGGGTCAGCGTGGTGCTGAGCTTTATGGAGGCGGTGCACGGCTGCACCAAGACCATTACATTGACCCGGCAGGAGACCTGCCCGGACTGCGGCGGCACCGGCGCGGCCAAGGGCACCAGCCCCGAGACCTGCCCGGACTGCGGCGGCCGCGGCTATGTGGTGCGGCAGACCCGCACCCCCTTCGGCGTGATGCAGAGCCAGCAGCCCTGTACCCGCTGCGGCGGCAAGGGCAAGATCGTAAAGACCCCCTGCGACCACTGCCACGGCAGCGGGCGCACCCCGGTGAAGAAGCGCCTGGAGGTGCGGATCCCGGCCGGCATCAACGACGATCAGAGCATCGCGCTGCGCGGCCAGGGCGACGCGGGCGCCAACGGCGGCCCCAACGGGGACGTGATCGTGATCGTGACCGTGCGGCCTGACCCGATGTTTGAGCGGGACGGCTACGACGTGTGGGTCACCGTGCCCATCACCTACAGCCAGGCCGTGCTGGGCGCCGACGTGGTGGTGCCCACTGTGGACGGCAAGGTGGAGTACACCGTGCCGGAGGGCACCCAGAGCGGCACCACCTTCCGGCTGCGGGGCAAGGGCATCCAGTATTTGGGCGGCCGGGGCCGGGGCGATCAGTACGTCAAGGTCTCGGTGGAGATCCCCAAAAAGCTCACCCGTGCCCAGAGGGAGGCCCTCAAGGCTTTTGAGGACAGCCTGAAGGACGACAACTACGAACAGCGCAAGGGATTTTTCAAAAACCTGCGCGACAAGTTCGAAAAGGGCGACAAGTAAAACCGATCCGGACAGTATGGCCAGGGCCGGTGCGCAAACCGTTTGCGCACCGGCCCTGGTCTCGGTTTATGGGGTTATTGGGAAGAAGAGCCCGTATCGCCCAAAACGGTGCGCACATAGGCGCAAAACCGGTCCAGCGCCAGGCTGCGGGCGGCGTCCCGGCGCTGCAGCACATAGGCGCGGATGGTCAGGTCCAGATCCACCGGGTCGATCCGCCGGATGCCCGGGTATTCCTTGTAGTGCCAGCCGGAGTTGAAGCTGATGGCCTTCTTGCCGGTCTGCACCAGCCGCATGAGGAAAGGCCGGTCGGAGGCGTCCAGCAGAAAATCCGGCACCGTCTGCACCCGCCGGTTCACCGCCCAGTCCACCGCCGGCTGCTGGCCGATGTTGTGGGGCAGCGAGATCAGGGGATAGCCGTCCAGACCCTCCACCCGCACCGTCTGCCGGCGGGCCAGGGGATGGTCCTCGCTCACCAGCAAGAACAGCTTTTCGGTGTGCTCGTACAGCGGGATGAACCGGCTCTCATCGTACCCGCCGGGGGCTACCCACACCGGGATGTCGGTCTGGCGCATGCCCTCCTCCATCCGGTCGTGGGAAAAGGAGCGCACCCGCACCACCAGGTCCGGATTCTCCAGAATGAAGTTCAGAAGAAAGTCCTTGCCCATCCCCTCGGAAAAACCGGCCCGTATCCCGATGGTGAGCACGTTGTCCGAGGCTTCGCGCAGCTGGCGGATCTCGTTCAAAACCCGGTGGTGCTGGCGCAGGTACTCGTCCGCCCGGCTGCGCAGCAGCTGGCCGTAATCGGTCAACGCCAGGCCCGCCTGGGTCAGGGTGAACAGAGGCACGCCCCAGCTCATCCTCCAGCTTGTGGATCGCCTTGCTGATGCCCTGGGGGGAAATGTAGAGCTGTTCCGCGGCGCGGGAATAACTCCCCGTCTCGCAGACAGCCTTGAAATAGTGCAGCTGGATCGCGTCCATGGCCGGGCCTCCTTTTTCCGTCGTTCCATCGCGCTCTCAGTCTAACATGGCGCAAAACCGCTGTCAATCGGCCAACCGGATGTTGTGAAAGGGGTAACAAAGAGTTGATTCAGCCGGCGGAAAAAGTGTGTTAGAATTGTGACGATCCCGGAAAACGGAATTGGGAACAAGGAGGAAGAAACGTGAAACATGCGAAGATTTTGTCCCGGCTGTTGAGCGTGGTGCTCTGCGCGGCCATACTGGCCGGCTGCGGCACGGCGCAGAGCGGCGGCAGCGCCGATGCCCGCACCGCCACCGGCACGGCGTCGGGCTTTGGCGGCCAGGTGTCGGTGACCCTGACCATGGACGCCGAGGGCAACCTGACCGATGTGGCCGTCACCGGCGACGGCGAGACCCCCGACGTGGGCGGCAAGGCGATCCCCACCCTGCAGGCGGCCATGAAGGAGGCCGGCAGCGTGGAGGTGGACGCGGTGGCCGGCGCCATCGTGACCTCCGACGCGGTGCTCGCGGCGGCCGGGCAGGCCTGGAACGAACTGAACGGGGTGACCACCGACCTGACCGTCAGCATGGCGCCCGGCACCTATGAGGGGCAGGCCACCGGGTTCCGCAGTGCCTGGCCGATGAAGGTCAGCGTGACGGCGGACCAGACCCGCATCACCGACATCCAGGTGACCGACACCGCCGACACGGTGGGCATCATTGACAGCGCCATTGCGTTGACCGTGCCCCGCATCCTGGAAAGCCAGTCGGTGGCGGTGGACGCGGTGAGCGGCGCCACCGTCTCCAGCAACGCCATCAAGGAGGCGGTCAAGCAGGCGCTGACCCAGGCCCTGGAGGCCGGCGGCAGCGATCCGGCGGCCATCGCGGCCTTCCAGGTCGCGCCCGCCAAGAGCGACGCGGTGGAGACCATCGAGACCGACGTGCTGGTGGTGGGCATGGGCGCGGCCGGCACCACCGCGGCCCTCTCTGCCGCCGAGACCATGTACGAGGCCGACCCGGACAGCGTGAGCGTGCTGGCCATCGACAAGGCCGGCCGGTACGGCGGCGCGTCCTTTCTGTGCTCCGGTGTGTTCGCGGTGAACCCGCCCAAGCTGGCGGCGGAGTTCAACGGCGGCAACGACTGGGTGGACAGGGACGCTTTGCTGGCCGACTGGATGGACTACACCGAGGGCGATGCCAAGCAGGAGATGGTGGAACTGCTGCTGGACAACTGCGGCGAGACCCTGGACTGGCTGGTCTACGACTACGGCCTGGAACTGGAGCAGCCGAAGGGCGGCCTGACCGAGGGCGACTCCAACATCGTGCTTTTCTCCTACGCGCCGGCGGCCGAAGGCATGACCGTGCGCCGGCGGCACAACATCACCTTCTTTGACAACTGCATCGAGCAGTTCACCGAGATGGGCGGCAAGTACCAGCTGGAGACCGCCGCCTACGACTTCATCCAGGACGAAAACGGCAAGACGGTGGGCGTGAAGGCCCGCAACACCAACGACGGCACCGAGTATGAGATCTATGCCGACTCCATCATCCTGGCCACCGGCGGCTTCGGCGCCAACGCGGAGATGGAGAAGGAGTACCTGAGCGACGAGTACTATCCGCTCTCCGGCGAGTGGAGCATGGTGGGCATGCGCCAGAACGACGGCAAGATGATCCAGGCGGCCCTGGACGACGGCGCGGGCACCTACAGCATCGGCATGTGCCCGGTGGTGCATATCACCGGCGCGGCCGATTTCCTGACCCAGTTCGAGTACCATGAGCTGGACACCTACTGTGCCCAGACCGACCGGAACACCGTCTGGACCGAGGGCGACCTGCCCAACTATCTGGGCAACGCCCCCGACAGCCTGGTGGTGAACACCGAGGGCGAGCGGTTCACCAGCGAGCAGAACGTGGGCTTCAACGGATGGATGTCCGGCCCGACCTTCTACACCCTCTACTCCGACGCCCAGATTAAAGAGGTGGAGGAGCGGGGCATCCGCACCCAGCCCGCCTATATGCAGACGGTGAACCTGGGCGCCTGCGGCTGGGCGCCGGAAGGTACCCCCATCCCCAACGCCACCGAGGTGATGGATGCGGCGGTGGAGGCCGGGTATGTGTACAAGGCCGATACCCTGGCCGACCTGGCCGAACAGCTGGGCATGGACCCGGCGGTGCTGGAACAGACCGTGGCCGACTACAACGCTGCCTGTGAGGCCGGCGTGGACGAGGAGTTCGGCAAGGACGCCGCCTACCTGGCCCCCATCGCCGGCGACGGCCCCTACTACATGATCACCATGCTACAGCACCTGCGCCGCCCTGGATGTGAATGAACAGTTCCAGGTGCTGCTGGCGGACGGCTCGGTCATGGAGAACGTCTATGCCGCCGGCCTGGATTGCTCCGGCGTGCTGTACAGCGAGAAGAAGCCCTACGTCACCTACGGCGGCGTGGATCAGGGCTTTGCCTTCACCTCCGGCCGGCTGGCCGGCGCCAACGCCGCCGCGGCTGTGATGGGCTGAGCGGGGGCTCTGTCCCCCATACCGTAAACCCTGGCCGGAATACTCCGGCCAGGGGGATAAAGACAAACGATAAGGCCGGTGCGTGATCCGTTTACGCACCGGCCTTATTGGCTTATGAAATCCCTATGGCTGAAGATGTCCGGCCATGTGTTCCGGGGGCCGGGTCTGCGAAGCAGCCAAAGCCCCGGTGGGGCTCTGGACCGGCAACGCGGTCGGCACAGCCGGGCGGGCGCATCCTTGTTGCGCCCGCAGCATCGGGGAGACAGGTTCTGCCCCCCGGAATCAGCCCATCATTCGCCCACCCAGCGGGGGGCGGTGACCCAGACGGCGCTGCCGGCGGCCAGGCTGGCGGGCACGTCCAGGATGCGCTGGTTGCGGCTGCCGCGAAAGCGCAGGTCCAAACTCATCTCCTCCTGGAGAAAAGGCCCGTCCACCAGCACGTCCAGCTGTTCCAGCAGCGCCCGGCGGGCCTCGTCGGCCTCCAGCAGCTGCTCGAAGGTGAAGCCGGTATAGGCGGCCACCTCGTAGCCCGCGGCCTTCAGGGCCGCCGCCAGGGCCGCCGCCCCGGCGGCCTGATCGAAGGGTTCCCCGCCCGAGAGGGTCACCCCCCGGCAGAGCGGGCTCTTCTTCGCCTGGGCCACCAGCTGTTCCGCCGTGTATTCCTCGCCGCCCTCAAAGGGCCAGGTGGCCGGGTTCTGGCAGCCGGGACAATGGTGATGGCAGCCCTGGAAAAACACCGTCAGGCGCAGCCCGGGGCCGTCCACGATGCTGTCGTGGGCCAGTCCTGCGATCCGCATGGCTTACAGGTGCTTGACGCGGTCGCGCTCTTCCGCCTTTTTGGCGTCGTTCCACTTGTCCATGGTGCCCACCAGGTATCCGGTGATCCGGCGGATGCGCTCAAAGGGCACGTCCTTGCCCACGACCGACTGTTTTTGCATAGCAGACATTTTCTGTTCCTCCTGTAGGTATGATTCGTTTTCTTCCCGCTTACTATAGCAGGGGAAAGGCAAAAAGGCTGTTGCGGCGGCAACCCTCATTCACAGCCGCAGAAACTGGGCACGCCGGGGAACTTTTTGCGCAGTTCCGCCAGCTTTTCCGGCGGCAGGGCCTCGCCGCTGCGGCGGCCGCACCGGGGGCACACGTCCCCGATGACCCCCACGTAGCCGCACACCGGGTCACGGTCCACCGGGTGGTTGATGCTGCCGTAGCCCACCCCCGCGTCGTGCATGCAGCGCACCACGCTCTCAAAAGCCTCCAGGTTGTGGGCGGTGTCGCCGTCCAGCTCCACGTAGCTGATGTGGCCCGCGTTGGTCAGGGCGTGGTAGGGGGCCTCTTTCTGGATCTTGTCGTAGGCCGAGATGGGGTACCACACCGGGATGTGGAAACTGTTGGTGTAGTATTCCCGGTCGGTCACGCCGGGGATGGAGCCGTACCGCTTCTGGTCCATCCGGGTGAACCGGCCGGACAGCCCCTCCGCCGGGGTGGCCAGCAGGGTGAAGTTCATCTTCATGGCCTGGCTCTTTTCGTCGCAGAATTTGCGCATGTGGCCCACGATCTCCAGGCCCTTGCGCTGCATCTCGTCGCTCTCGCCGTGATGGTGGCCGTACAGGGCGGTGAGGGTCTCGGCCAGGCCGATGAACCCGATCGACAGGGTGCCGTGCCGGAGCACCTCCCGCACCTCGTCGGCGGGGCCCAGCTGGTCGCTGTCCAGCCAGACGCCCTGGCCCATCAGGAACGGGTAGTTGTACACCCGCTTGGCCGCCTGGATCTCGAACCGATCCAGCAGCTGCCGGGCTACCAGTTCCATCTTCTCGTCCAGAGAAGCGTAGAATTTGGCCTCGTCCCCGTGGGCCTCGATGGCCAGCCGGGGCAGGTTGATGGAGGTGAAGCTCAGATTGCCCCGGCTGTAGGCGATCTGCCGCTGGGGATCGTAGACGTTGCCCATCACGCGGGTGCGGCAGCCCATGGTGGCCACCTCGGTCTCGGGATGGCCGGGTTTGTAGTACTGCAGGTTGAAAGGCGCGTCCAGGAACACATAGTTCGGGAACAGCCGCTTGGCGCTGACCTTCATGCTCAGCTGGAACAGATCGTAGTTGGGATCGCCCTCGTTGTAGTTGACCCCTTCCTTGACCTTGAAGATGTGGATGGGGAAGATGGGGGTCTCGCCAAAACCCAGGCCCGCGTCCTCGGCCATCAGGATGTTCCGGATGACCATGCGGCCTTCGGGGCTGGTGTCGGTGCCGTAGTTGATGCTGCTGAAGGGGGTCTGGGCGCCGGCCCGGCTGTGCATGGTGTTCAGGTTGTGCACAAAACCCTCCATCGCCTGGTAGGTCTCCCGGTCGGTCTGCCGCCAGGCCCGGCGGCGGGCGGTGGCCACCAGCCGGGCCGCGGTCTCGCCGTCCAGGCGGGTGGCCCGGGCCAGGGCCTCGGCCGCGATCCGGTCGAACTCCGCCTCGCTGTCCCCCTCGCCCAGGCGGGCGTTGTGGCCGGTGGCCCGGGCGGCCTCGGTCACGGCGGCGCGGGCGGCGGCGCCCTCGTCCTCGCTGCTCAGGATATCCTCAGCGCTCTCGGCCAGCTTGGTCACATAGGCCTTGGCAAAGGTCTTGGCCACCCCTTCGGCCATGCCGTAGTCAAAGTTCGGGATGCTCTGGCCGCCGTGCTGGTCGTTCTGGTTGGACTGGATGGCGATGGCCGCCAGCGCCGCGTAGCTGCCGATGCTGTTGGGCTCCCGCAGAAAACCGTGCCCGGTGGAGAAGCCCCCGTGGAACAGCCGCAGAATGTCGATCTGGGTGCAGGTGGTGGTCAGAGAGTAGAAGTCGAAATCGTGGATGTGGATGTCGCCATCCCGGTGGGCCTTGGCCTGTTCCGGCGTGAGGAGATAGGCCGCGTTGTAGGCCTTGGCCCCGGCGGTGCCGATCTGCAGCATGCTGCCCATGGCAGTGTTGCCGTCGATGTTGGCATTGTCCCGCTTCATGTCGGACAGCCGGGCGTCCACGTTGGTGATCTCGTCGATGGTCTTCATCAGCTGGGAGTTGGCCTCCCGGATGCGGGTGCGGTTGGCCCGGTACAGGATGTACCGCTTGGCTGCCTCGTCGTGGCCGCACTCCATCAGCTGCCGCTCCACCAGGTCCTGGATCTGCTCGATGCGGGGGGTACCGGAGCCGCACTCCAGCGCCAGTTCCCGCTCCACCCGGTTGGCCACCCGGGCCGCCTCGGCGGCGTCCCCCTCGCCGGCGGCCTCCAGCGCCTTCAGGATGGCGGATGCGATCTTGCCCGCGTCGTACAGCACCACCCGGCCGTCGCGCTTCATAATGCTTGTGATCATGCTTCTCTCCTTGCCTACGGCTTCGGTCCTGCTCCGGACGGGGAGCGGCGGCGAATCCATATATCTTGTGTTTTTCGTTAACGTTTTCTATTATGCCACCATATATAGTACCGTGTCAAGAAACGGGGCCGCCAACATTTTGCGCGAAATTTTGGCGAAACTGTAGCACAGTGCCGAGATTTTGCGGCACGCCCGGATGCGCGTTCCTTGTTTGCGCGGGGGAATTGTGGTACAATACACGCGAAAGGGGGCGCGGCGGATGGCAGAGCAGACGGTGCAGTACCGCAGCGCCGGCGGGGTACGGTATGAACTGACCCGCAAGCGGGTGCGCAACATCAATCTGCGGGTGCGGGCGGACGGCACGGTGGCGGTGAGCGCCCCGGCCCGTACCGCCACCGCCCGGGTGGACGAGTTTGTGGCCGGCCGGGCCGGCTGGATCGCCGCCGCCCGGCAAAAGCAGGCTGACCGGGCCGCCGCCGAGGCCGCCCGCCCCGTGCCGGACAAGGCGGCCGCCCTGGCTCTGTTCGCTGCCTCCAGCGCCCGGATCTGGCCGCTGTTCGCCGATATCCGGCCGGCGCCGCCTGAGCTGCGGGTGCGGGAGATGCGCAGCCGCTGGGGTGTGTGCTGCCCGGCCCAAAACCGCATCACCCTGGCGCTGCGGCTGGCCGCCCGGGAACCGGAACTCATTGATTATGTGATGCTGCATGAATACTGCCATTTCGTCTGGCCGGACCATCAGCCCCATTTCTGGGCGCTGGTGGCCCGGTATATGCCTGACTGGAAAGAGCGCCGGGCCCGTCTGCGCGGGTAGGGCTTTGCCGCCGCTCCCGTATAGATAGGAAGGAGGCCGCGCTGTGGCCGAGCAAAACCGATACAAAAAGCTGGCGGGGAACACGGTGATCTTCGCCATCAGCAATTTCTCCTCCAAGCTGCTGAGCCTGTTCATTCAGCCCTTCCTGACCTACGCCATGAAAGAGGTGCAGGAGGTGGGCATCACCAAGCTCACCAGCCAGTGCGCCAACCTGCTGATCCCGCTGGTCAGCCTGGGCACCAGCTTTGCGGTGATCCGCTTCGGGCTGGACCGGGCCAACAACAAGCGGCAGGTGTTCACCAGCGGGCTGGTCACCATCCTGATGGGTTTTGTGCTCATGCTGCTGGCCTATCCGCTGATCCGGCTTTTGCCGGTGTTCTCGGACTATGCGGCGCTGCTGTACGTGTACGTGCTGGTCAGCTGCCTGCGCACCCTCTGCACCCAGTTCGTGCGCAGCCGGCAGCTCAACCGGCTGGTGGCCATCGACGGCATCTTATGCACCGGCGCCACCCTGCTGTTCTATATCCTGTTCCTGGTGGTGAAGCCCCTGGGCGCCACCGGCTACCTGCTGGCCATTATCTGCGGCGACGGGTGCAGCACCCTGTTCGTTTTCTGCGCCGCGGGGCTGTGGCGCTATTTGGATCTGGGGCACTTCAACCGGCGGTTGTGGCGGGCCATGCTGCGGTACGCCCTGCCCATGATCCCCGCCCAGATCAGTTTTTGGGTCATCAACGCCAGCGACCTGTTCTTCGTGGCCGGCATGATGGGGGACGAGGGCACCTACTGGTCCGGCCTTTTGGGCACCGGCTATTTTCTTCCCACCATCCTCACCACCCTGGGCACCATCTTCTACGAGGCCTGGCAGCTGTCGGCGGTCACCGAGCGCAGCCGCCGGGAGGCCTTTTTCAGCCGGGTGTTTGGGGTGTACCAGGCGGTCATATTCTGCTGCGGGGCGGGCATCATCTGGCTGTGCCGCCCGCTGATGCTGCTGTTCCGTTCCAACTTCTATGAGGCCTGGCAGTTTGTGCCGATGCTGGCCGTCGCCACCGTGTTCAGCTGCTTCAACCAGTTCCTCAACACCATCTATGTGGTGGAAAAGCGCAGCACCCTGAGCCTGTACACCATGCTGGCCGGCGCGTTGGCCAACTGCGTCATGAACTGGCTCATGATCCCGGTCATGGGCCCCAACGGCGCCACCGTGGCCAGCCTTTTGAGCTATGTGCTGGTGTTCGCGCTGCGGGCGGTGAACACCCGGGGCCTGCTGCGGGTGGACTTCAGCCTGAACCGCCTTACCGCCAACACCCTGCTGCTGCTGGTGGAATCCGCCGTCATGCTGGCCCAGCCCGCCGGCTGGCCGGTATGGACCACCCTGCTCACCGGCGTGGTGATCCTGTTCAACTTCAAGGGCGTGTGGAGCCTGACCCGGCTGGTGGGGCTGCGGCTGCCCGGGCAAAAGAAAGCAGCCGGATAAAGCGCCGGATACAAAACGCCGGGCGGCGGTCAAAGCGACCGCCGCCCGGCGTTTTCGTGGATTCAGCCCTCCGCCTGGGTGACCGACAGTTCGTCCAGGCCGTTGCTGGTAAAGGTCACGTCCCCCTGGGCGGTGCGGAGCAGCTCCCGCAGAGCCAGGTCCTCCATGCCGTTCAGCAGGTCCAGCAGGTCCTGGCTGGGGGGCTCGGCGCCGGTGAGCACCGCGATCTCGGGATTCACCGCCCGCAGAAACGCCTTGGTATTCTCCCGCACGGCGCCCTGTTCCGGCAGCACCAGCACCGTGTGGCTCAGCGGCAGCTGGGCCATCAACTCACCCAGCCGCTGCTCGCCCGCGTCGCCGGGAAACAGAAAGGAGAACATCCCGTGTTCCAGGCTGGCGGCCAGGGAATAATCCCCCTCCGCCGCCTCATAGTGGCCTTGCAGCGGCCGCTCCAGGGTGAGCTGGGCGTCGCCCAGGGTCAGGGTATCGCCCTCCTCATCCGGCAGCCGCACCGGGATGCCCGCCCCCTCGATGGCCTGAAGCAGCCGGCGGTAATCGCCCTGGCTGTCGGCAGGGGGATCGTAGTCCGGCGCGTAGACCGCCTGGGTGGGCAGGCTGCGCAGCAGCTGGGCCGCGCCGCCCATCCGCAGCGGGGAAAAATAGCTCAGCACCAGCGCGTCCAGCCGGGTGACCTGCCGGTCGGCCAGCTTTTGCAGCAGGGCGGGCGCGTCGGCGGCGCTGCCCGCGTCGATCAGCACCGCGTGGCCGCCGCACTGGAGCAGCGTGGCCTGCCCCTCTTCCAGCGAAAAGCAGGTGACCTGCAGCTGGCCCAGTTCCTGGTTGGAAAGGCTCTGCCCCCGGGAGCCGATCAGGGCGGCGGCGCCCGCCATCAGCAGGATGCAGATGAACAGGCTCACATGGCGCATGGTGTGGCGCATCGAACGACCCTCCTTCGCCCGGCGCGGCCGGGCATAAAGCATAGCGCTATTATACCACAAACCATCCCGCCGCGCCAGCGAAAGGGGTCGGATGGCGCGGCGCAAAGATCCGGCGGGAGACGAAGGCCGCGTCCCGCCGGAAAAGGCCGGGGGCAGCGCCCCCGGCCCGGCCGTTATCAGAAATAGAGGTCCTTGCTGGGATACACCGGCTCCATGGTCAGCCGCAGGCCCAGCTTGCGCAGGGTGCCCTCGTCGCCGGAGTGGAGCATCTGGCTGGAGTGCATGTCGCAGTCCCGCAGCAGGGGCAGCGCGGCCATCGCCTTGGCGGCCACCGGATCGCTGGCGGCGGTCACCGCCAGGCCGGCCAGGGTGTCGTCCACCTTCAGCACGCTGGAGCGGCTGCCCAGAATGTCGATCTTCATCCGCAGGATGGGTTCCAGCACCTCGGGCCGGATCAGGGTGATGTCCTGGATGCCGGCGATGGCCTTGATGCTGTTGAGCACGGTGGCGCTGCAGGCGCTCATCAGATTGCTGGCCCGGCCAGTGATGATTCGGCCGTCCGGCAGGCGAATGGCCGCCGCCGGCTGGTGGGTCTCGTCCCGGCGTTTCAGGGCCGGCGCCACCACCGACCGGTCGGTGGGCTGCAGATTCAGCTGCTGCAGGATGTTCTCGATCTTGTGCAGCGCCTCCTCCGAGCCCTTGCCCTGCTTGCAGTCGCAGGCGGCCTTGTAGTAGCGGCGCAGGATCTCCTCGCAGGCGGCGGCGCGCACCACCTCGTCGTCAAAGATCGCGTAGCCCGCCATGTTCACGCCCATGTCGGTGGGGCTGCGGTAGTACTCCTTGTTGCCGGTGATCCGCGCCAGGATGGTCTGCACGATGGGAAAGGCCTCCACGTCCCGGTTGTAGTTCACGGTGGTCTTGCCGTAGGCCTCCAGATGGAATGGGTCGATCATGTTCACATCGTTCAAGTCGGCGGTGGCGGCCTCGTAAGCCAGATTCACCGGATGCTTCAGGGGCAGGTTCCAGATGGGGAAGGTCTCAAATTTGGCGTAGCCGGCCATCATCCCCCGGCGGTACTCGTGGTACACCTGGCTCAGGCAGGTGGCCAGCTTGCCGCTGCCCGGGCCGGGTGCGGTGACCACCACCAGCGGCTTGGTAGTCTCGATATAGGGGTTGGAACCGTAGCCCTCGTCGCTGCAGATGTGCTCCACTGCCGCCGGATAGCCGGCGATCGGCCGGTGGATGTAGTTGCGCACCCCGCGGCTGGTGAGCTTTTTGGCAAACGCGTCGGCGGCGGGCTGGCCGGTGTACTGGGTGATGACCACGCTGTTGACCGACAGGCCGGTCTCGGTGATGTCGTCGATCAGGCGCAGCACCTCCATGTCGTAGCTGATGCCAAGATCCGCCCGGATCTTGGTCTTTTCAATGTCCCCGGCCGAGATGGCAAAGATGATCTCCGCCTGGTCCTTCATGGCCTGCAGCAGCCGGATTTTGCCGTCGGCGTGAAAGCCGGGCAGCACCCGGGCCGCGTGGTAGTCGTCAAACAGCTTGCCGCCGAACTCCAGATACAGCTTGCCGGAAAACTGCGCGATCCGTTCCCGGATCTTTTCGGTCTGCTTTTGCACATACAAATTGTTGTCGAACCCGATCTCCATAAACGTTCCCCCAACTTTACGAAACATCCGCGGCGCTTTGGCCGCGCACAACTGCCTATAAGCGTACCATATTCCGGGCCCGGGGGCAAGCATCCGGGCAAAAAAAATCCGGCTCGGACTGCAAAAACCGCGGCAGAACGCGGCTTTTGCGGCTTTGAAAAACTGCGAAAAAAAGGCTTGCATTTTCTGTGGGGCCATGGTATAATAATGCCTGTTCCCGGAGGATTAGCTCAGCTGGTTAGAGTGCCTGCATCACACGCAGGAAGTCTGGGGTTCGAGTCCCTAATTCTCCACCAAAACAAACAAATCCGAACCTTGTGCCGATCGGCGATGGGTTCGGATTTGTTTTTGTGCCTGTTCTATTTTTTTACAGCAAAAAAAGGCCCCGGAAAACGATCGTTTTCCGGGGCCTTTTTCGCTGCCGGGGCGCGCTACAAGATCATGCGGAAGGAAAAGAGACCGTCCTTGGCAACGTACTGGCAGACGGCACCGTTTTTGTGGCAAAAGGCGGAGATCGACTGTACCCCCAGGCCGTGCCCCTCCCGCTGGGCCACCGGCAGACCCTTTCTGTCAAACACAACGTGGCCGGTGTAGGGATTGGAGATCTCCAGCATGATGCTGGGGGAGCCGATCATCTTGCAGAAGATTTTTCGCTGTTCCGGCAAAAGCGCCAGATTGGCGCGGATGGCGTTTTCCAGCGCGTTGGCCACAACGATGGCCAATTCTCCCTCATCTGCCGGAAGAGCGTCGGGCAGGGAGACCGTCGCCTCCACCCGGATCCCCTGCTTTTGGGCCTGCCTGAAATAGGAAGAAAACACCGCGTCCAGCACCGGCGGGCGGCACCAGCGGATCTCTTTGTGCTCGTCCAGCCGCTTTTGGGCGGTGTCCAGAGAGGCGAGAGCCGTTTCCCGGTCGCCGCGTCGCACCAGTTCCGTAACGGCCTGAAGCTGGTGGCGCAGGTCGTGGCGCTGAATCCGGATGCTTTCCTCCATCTCCTTGACCTTTTGCAGCTTTTCTTTCAGGGCTGAGATCTGCATCGTCAGCAGTGTGACGCTTTGCCGCTCCATCTGGGCCTTGTACTGGCCGGACAGGCTTTTGAACACGGCGATATAGACAAGGACCAGCGGTACCACCACGGCATAGCCGTACACCCTTTGCGGCATGTTTTCCAGATAACTGTCCGGCCAGGAAGCCACAAAAATCAAATAACCGCAGAATGCGCAGGGGATCAGGGTGAGCACGCCCCAGCGGGCGGGCATCACCTTGATCAGCATACGGAACGGCTGCCGCAGAAAACGCCATTCCAGATAAATCGCCGCCCCGTAGAACAGGCCCATCAATAAAAGATTCACCAGCGCCGAGAGGCCCAGGCACTCGGTCAGCAGGCGGATCACGGAGGCGGCCAGCACCGACAGCATGATCTGTGTGATATAGTTGAAAACCGCCTGGGCCGGGGTATCGTTGGCAGCCCAGTAGGTAAGCACGATGGCCGGAAGAGAAATGGTGAGAAAAAACAGGCGGAGCATCAGCAATTCTCCGCCAAGCCGCAGCAAAACCAGGCAGGAAACGATCACCCAAACGCTGTAGACCGCCATGATCTTCAGCAGTTTTCGCAGGCCGAACCGAAACTCGGTCATGCTGGCCATCATCCCCACCGTCATGATCGTGATCAAAAAAATGCGAAAGACAAGAAACGCTTCGTTCGTCATTGTGAATGTTCCTCCAGCCAGTAGCGTCCCCAGACCCGCTTGAATTCTGTGGCAGCCGTTCGCGGCAGCGGTATGATCTGGCCGTTGTCCAGCAGAGCCTGCTGGCCCTTCACGCCGGTGACATGCTGATAATTCAGCACAAAGCTGGCCCCGCACAGGCAAAAACGCCGGTCGGCCAGCAGCGGGGCGGCCGTGGCGCGAAAAGAGGTACGGATCGTCAGGGAATCCACGATGCCGTCGGTGCAGAAATAGCGCGCACACCGCCCCACACGCTCCACATACAGCAGACGTTCCAGCGGGATGCGGCGGGGGCCGTCCGCCGTGGTCACCACGATCGAGCTGTTTCGCCGCCTGGCCAGCTTCTCCACCGCCTCGTCCAATACCCGGAAAAGTTTTGATTCCTCTACCGGTTTGAGCAGATAGAAAAAAGCGCGGATATCGTAGCTGTCGGCGGCAAAGTCGTTGGAACTGGTGAGATACAAAATTTCCCCGCTCCCGCCCAGCGCCCGCAGACGGCGGCCGGTCTCGATGCCGCTCATCCCCGGCATGAGGATGTCCAGCACATAGAGGTCGAAGCCGGAAATATCCTCCGCCCGCGCAACAAGAGCGGCGCCGCTGGTAAAGGTCTCGACCTGTCCGCTTATGCCCGGGCGGGACTGAAAATACGCGTTCACCAGCGCCGCTGTCTGATGAAGTTGTTTTTCTTCATCGTCGCATATCGCGATCCGAAGCATTGGGGACCTCCTTTTGAGAATCGGGAACGAATTTTGCGCATACAGCATCAAATTTTGCGCGACCATCCTATATTTTTGCAGCTGTTTGTACAATGAAAATAGCATGGAAGCGCAGAGTCGTCAAGTGGGAGGGTTCAAGAGGCCGCCCGCGGAAGCTGCCCGTTCGCGCCGGGCCCTGCCGGGCAAGGCGCCCCGCGAAAAAGCGGGTTGGGAAAAGATGTTTCCCCGCCGCGCCCTTTTCGATGCCGGTTTGGCAAATATTGCGCGGACGTATGCGGACTTTGCCCAAAAGGCGCAAACCGGATGGGTTTGGGAGTACACTCAAAGCAGTATGGAACAGCGGCCCGGAGCGGCCGGGGTTTTGCGAGGAAGCGCCCTGGCCCTGCGGCCGCCGCACGGCTTTTGATCGTTCAGGAGGTCCTCATGAAGAGAATATTCCGCCGCACCGTATCCTTGTTGCTGGCCGTGGCTCTGGTGGGCACGGCGTATTCCCCAGGCATTTTTGCGGTTTCCGACAGCGGCGGGAGCCAGCCGGCGGAGATCGTGAGCGGCCAGACCCCGGCGCCAGACCCCGGCACGGAAGATTTGGACGGGAATCCGTCCGCTCCGGCCCCGACAGCCAGCCCGGCCCCGGCGGCCAGCCCGTCCCCGACGGCCAGCCCGGCCCCGGCGGCCAGCCCGACCCCGACGGCCAGCCCGACCCCGACAGCCAGCCCGGCCCCGACGGCCAGCCCGTCTCCGGCGGCCAGCCCGTCTCCGGCGGCCAGCCCGGAGAACAGCCTTGCCGCGGGGGAGGATTTGCCGGAGGAACTGGACGCGAACCCGGACGCCCGGCCCGATCCGGATCCGCAGCCGCTGAATCTGGAAGAACTGGTGCTGGAGCAGGGTATGGGTTCGCTGCGCAGCGCCATGCTGATGACCAGCGGCCTCTCGGGCAGCACGATCCTGATCACGCAGGACAACGAAAACAATGTGCACGGCGGCAGCGCTGACGGGGATATGGACAAGACCCTGGGCAATTATTATCCCCAGTACCCCATTGAGGTGCGGCTGGATGTGGATCCGTCGCAGCTTCCCACAACCAGCGCCGTGCTGGCCATCAAGGCCTTTGACGTGGACGAGGAAAGCGGCGAAAAGGACATCGTATACTGGAACGGTGTGGAGATTGGGCGCTTGTCCGGCACCAATCAGACCTGGAACACCACCATTCTGACGGTACCGACGGACCTGGTAAAGAGCGGCAGCAACTACCTGACCATCACCATCAGCAATGGCTGGGTGGTCAATGTGGACTGGGTGCAGCTTCTGCTGGACGGAGGAACAAAAGACGAGAACCTGCAATCCTTTTCACTGGAACTGGGGCAGGTCGACGAGGAGAAGAACGCGGCGGGCAGTCGTCTGAACGTTCGCCTGCCGGTGAGCGTCCAGATCGAATCCAGTGAGGAACGCGAGTATATGACCGAGTTCGCCCTGCTGGATCAGGAGGGAAACTCCGTCGCCGCCGCCTTTGGCACCGCCTCCCGAAGCAACACCGGCACCGTTCAGCTGACCATCCCCGGACGGGATCTGAAAACCGGCCTGTACCGGGTGGTCGGGATGCTCAAAGACCCGGATACAGAGCAGATCCTGGCCCAGGACGAGGTGAACTGGTACTGTGACGCGAACGATCCCACCAAACGCATCCCCGCGATGGAGATTGCGGTCACCCCCTCCGACAAAGCGGTTCGGGAGGTCGGGCTGACCATCACCGAGATCCCCACCGAGGGGATCGAGGTGCAGCGGCTTTCGATACAAAATCTCAGCGGACAAACGCCGGCGGTGGAGGGGAACAGCCTCACCTGTACGGTGACGGAAAATATCGCGATCGTCGAGCTGCGTGCAGAGTATACCCTGCACGGGGAGAGCAAGACGGAAGTGCTCCAGTTGGGGGTGAACATCCAGAACGTTGACCGGGTCGCGCCTGCTATCGAGATCGCCTCATCCCTGACGGTGCCGCAGGGCGTTACCGACGACTGGGTGCGGGAGCAGGTGCTGAATCAGGTCATCATCACCGACGCGGTCTCCCCCGGAGGCAAAGACCTCTACGCGGGGGTGGCCACTACCGATTGCCGGCTGAGCGTCTCCGACATTGCCGCTGCCGGCGGCACCGCCACCATCACCGCCACCGACAAGGCGGGGAACCAGGCGACAAAGACGGTCTCGATCGAGCCGTTTGTGCCGCCGCTGCAGCTGGAGGCGGCCCAGGCCCGGCGCAACGGCACGACCAATGACTTTACCCTGACGGCTCTGCTGGCCTCCACCGGCGGGCTGACGGTAACCGAAACCGGCTTTGTGTGGGGCGTGATGCAGAATCCCACCACCGCGCTCAACAACGGGCGGGCGGTTTCTCAGCCTGCCGCCGGCGCCGGGGACACCATCACCGCCACAGCAAAGATCGTGGACGGGGTGACCTATTACGCACGGGCGTATCTGGTGGCGGATGGGACGACCTACTACAGCCAGCAGGCGAGTTTTGCCATCGACGCCAAAAACTACGGCGTGGTCTCGATCCAAAACAACGGGGACAACAGCTTCACTGTTCGCCGGACCGGCACCGACGGGGCGCAGACGGTCTATTACCGCACCGTGAACGGTTCGGCGGTGGGGGGCACCCATTTCACCCATCAGGTGGGGCAGGTGACCATCCCGGACGGGGCCATGACCGCCACCCAGACCATCACCATCCCCGAGCAGGGGGTGAACGCCGTACACGGCGGCGATCCCGCCACCGGGTTCAGCAATGCCTCCCGCACCTATCAGGTGGAGATCTACCGGGTGGAGGGCGGCGCCACCATTGGGACCAGCCGCGCCACGCGCACCCTGACAGGCAACCGGACGGTGGACCGCACGTTGTTTGAGGAGTATGAAAAAAACGGAACGACGGCCGAAACCACCCGCGGCGACTACGACGATGATAAACTGGGATGGAGCAGCGGCGCGAACGAGATCGGCAGCGCGGCCATCGAGACCGTGACCATAGAACAGGACGGGGCGGAGTACTGGAAGTATACCGCCCAGGGGATCCGCTACTACCTCACCTTTGAGGGGCGAGAAGTGGACAGCGGATACCAGGCCGTTCAGATCCTGCCCGGAACCACGCTGGATACCCGGGTGTATCCCTACGAGAAGAACCTGAAGTTTCGGGACATATCCTCCATAGACCAGAGCCAGGTATATTACGCCGCCCTGTTTGAACACGGCCAGACGGACAAGAACACCAGCTATCTTTCCTACACATTCCCCGCCAACGGGGTCGGTTTTCAGAGCGGCTCCACATTGACCGGGTATCTTTACCGCACCGGTCAGTCCGGCGATGCGCTGCTCTTTGACGCGGATACGGCCAAGATCACCGTCGGATTCGGGGCCAGTGGTTCCGGAAACGACAAGTGGATGACCCGGAATATCGTTCATCACATCCAGGTCTACGATGCGCAGGAGCCGCAGCTGCTGGGCATCGCCCCGCTGGCAGGCTCCACCTACAAGCCCGGGGACCAGGTGACCCTCTCGCTGGTGTTTGATGAGATCGTGGACAGTACAAACAGCGGCAGCCTGGATACGGTTTCTTTGGATACCAGCTGGGGCGAGTTTACCTATGCCGGGGGCGCGGATACCAACGTTTTGTACTTTACCGGTACCGTGCCGGCAAATGCCGGCGCTGCCATTACCCTCAACGGCATTAACAACGCGGGCTTCATCCAGGACATGTGCGCTCCGAAAGGCAACGCCCCTGCGGGCAGCGCAAGCGTCTCCGCGAGCGTGGATACCACCGTGCCGGTCATCGGCATCACAAATCAGGCGGTGAACGGCAGCGTGGCCAGCGCGACGGTAACGGTGCAAAACGCCACCACCGCGCAGTATGTCTGGACCCAAAGCACGGCCCTGCCGGTGAACGGCTGGCAGGATTTCCAAAGCGGCGACACCCTCTCCACCCGGCAGACGGCGGGCAGCACCTGGTATCTGCACATCCTGGCGCAGTACAGCGCCACCGGGGCGGTCACCCATCAATACTGGCAAGCTTACTTCCCGAACAGGGCGGATGCCGTACTGCCCACCCTGGAGGTCTCGGTGGCAAACAACGGATGGGCGCGGCAGCGCACCATTGCGCTTGCCTATACCCCTGACGGCGCGGCGGTCACCATGACCGGGCCGGACGGCGGCGCGCAACCGGTGACCGGCGACCCGACCGTGACCCAAAACGGCTGGTATTCCTTTATCCTGAAAGCGGGGGAGGAGACCCTGACCCAGGCGGTGGAGGTAACACAGATCGACCGGGTGGACCCCGTGGTGGATCTGGACCGGCCGGACCAGGGCGCCGTGCCGTGGGAAAGCCTGACCCTCACCGCGACGGTATCGGACGCGGATTCCGGGGTAAAGACGGTGGAATACTGCTTCAGCGGTTCGGCCACCGCCCCGGCGGGGCTCTGGCAGACGGCGCACGAGGCGGGCGGGCGGTATCTGTTTGCCTATGCTTCCGTGAGCCAGACCCCGGAGACCCTCTATCTGCACCTGCGGGCCACCGACCAGGCAGGCAACAGCGTCACGGCCACGTCCCGCGCTTACACCGTGCAGGCGGCCCCGGAAGGCCGGCTGGATATCGCCCTTTCCGGCGCGCCCCAAAGCTGGCAGAACGGCAGCGCCGAACTCACCTGGACCCTGAGCGGCGAGACCGGCGACGGCCCCTTTACCCTGTACGGGGTTTCGGACGCGGGCTCGATGCAAAGCGGGAACACCTCCGGCAGCTTCACCGTGAGCCGGAACGGCCTGTATACCGTCACCGCCGTTGACCGGCGGGGCCGCACCGGGGAAGCGGCCATCCTTGTCAATTCCATTGACGCCACAGCCCCCTTTGTTTCGGCGATCGAAGTGTCCGACGGCTGGACCGATCAGGCCCAGACGGTCACCCTCCTGGGCCTCAGCGACGATTCCACCGCGCTGTATAATGACAAGGGAGCCGTTACCGGTTACGGCGGCAGCGGCATCGCCGCCAAGCAGTATAAAGAAGTAGGCTCGGAAAAACTAACGGAAATTTCCGGTGACAGCTTTGCCATAGACCGGAATGGCAGCTATTTCCTGATCCTTACCGATCACGCGGGCAACCAGACCTGGAAAAGTTTCACCATTTCCGGCATCGACACCGACCCGCCCCAGGTCTCGCTGACCTCCTCGATCCCTGCCGGCTGGTATCCCGCCGCGCTGGACATCACCTTTGCCGTGGCGGATGGCGGCAGCGGCGTGCGGACGGTACATACGGCCTTTACCGAAAGCCGGAGCGTCCCGGCCGATATCGAACTGCAAAGCCAGACCGCCGTACAGGGGAGCGTTACGGTCACCGCTGAAAATTCGGATCAGCGGTATCTGTACTATCGGGTGACCGATGCGGTCGGCAACGGCACCGACGGATTTTTCGGGCCGATTTACGTGGATACGCAAGTGCCTTCGGTGCAAATTCGGCAGCCGGAAACGCTGGCGGCGCAGCGGGAGCAGGCTGAACTGGAGATCAGCGTTCAGAGCGGCGAATCGGGGGCTTCGTTGTTCTACTCGATCAACGGCGCCGGGTATACGGCATTGTCCGCCGGGAAACTGGTGCTTACCGAGCCGGGGACCTACTCGTTTAAGGCGGTCAGCGGCGCGGGAACCGAGAGCGCGGTGCAGACGGCGGTGCTGCATCGGGTGGACTTTGCCCAGGCCGGCGATCCATCGTTCCGTCTCATACGGGAGGGCGGTCAGGTGATCCAGCCTGAGGCCCCCGTCCGTACCGGCTATCACTTTGCCGGCTGGCAGAAGGACGGCGGGGCCTATACGTTCAGCACCCCTGTGACCGGCAGCTTTACCCTCACCGCCGCCTGGACGCTGGACGCCCCCGAGGTTTCGGTCACCGCGGCCTACGCCGGCGGCCGGGATGATTTTACCTATAATAAAGGGGACCTGGTCTTTACGGCCCGGCCCACCCATTCCGCCGGGGGGATCCGGTATACCTACCAGTGGCTGGATGCGGCCGGGACCCCTGTTGAGGGCGCGACGGGGCAGAACTTTACCCTGCCGGCGGCGAACGCCGGGGAATATCAGTACTCCTGCGAGGTCACCGCGATCGACAGCGACGGCCGCACCGCCGCCGCCACCGAAACGGCGCGCGCCACCATCCAAAAACAGACCGTGCCGGCGCCGGCGGCGGATGAGACGGCCTTTGTTTACAGCGGCCGGGAACAGACCTACGCGATCGACCCCGACGCCCGGTATACCGTCAGCGGCAACACCCGGCGGGACGCGGGAAGCTATACGGTCACGGTCTCCCTGGGCGACAAGGCCAACTACCAGTGGGCCGACGGCTCCAACGCCGACCGGACCTATCCGTTTGTTATCGCCAAAGCGGCGGTGGATTTTGCGGTCACCGAAAATTCCCACGACTACGACGCGCTGGAAAAGGCCGCGGTCGTGACCCCGCGCAGCGAGGTGAGCGGCCTGACGGTGGCCGACGGAGATTACGCCCTGCGCTACGAGCTGAACGGCCAGACCGTCACGCCGGTTCGTGTGGGCAGCTATGCCGTTATCGTGGCCCTGCAAAACGACAACCTGACCTTTGCCGGGGAATCGGACGGGGTGCGGGAAAAACAGGTCGGCACGCTGGAAATCAAGGGCGTTCCCTATCCGGCCGGAGGGACAATGACCTGGCCGGTGGCCGGCGAACTGACCTACGGCCAGACCTTGGGGGAAAGCGCCCTCACCGGCGGTGACCAGGCGGCCTCCGGCCGGTATGCCTGGAAAGACGAAAGCGTCATGCCCACGGTGAACAACGGGGGATACACGGTGGTCTTTACCCCCAACGACCCAAACTACGCGCCGGTGGAGCAGATCGTCGCGGTGCAGGTGGCGCCCCGGGAACTGACCCTCGCCGGCGTGACCGCCGCGAGCCGGGACTATGAGCCGGGGAACACCGCCGTGGCCCTTTCGGGCGGCAGCCTGGAGGGGATCGTGAACCGGGACGGTGCGCCGGACGAGGTGGCGCCCGACGCCGCCAAAGCGCAGGGCCGCCTAGCCGCGCCGGACGCGGGGGAAAACCTGGCGGTCACGGTCGGCGGCTATGCCCTGACAGGGGCGGACGCGGCCAACTATACCCTCCGGCAGCCGGACTATGTCACCGTGACCATCACCCCCGCCCAGGGGGAGGCCACACTGACCATGGACAGCTGGACCTACGGGCAGACGCCTGCCCGGCCGGCGGCCGATTCGGCCACCAACGGCACGGAGGCGGTCACATACCGGTATACCGGCGTTCTGGCGGACGGTGTTACCCCCTACGATTCCGCCGATCCGCCCGCCAACGCGGGCCGCTACCAGGTGCAGGCGGTGTTTGCCGCCACCAACAACTACCGGGCGGTAACGGTGCGGGCGGAGTTTGCCATCGGCAGATCGCTGGTGCCGGTGCCGGCGGCGGATGAAACGGCCTTTGTTTACAACGGCCGGGAGCAGACCTACGCGATCCGCCCCGACGCCCGGTATATCGTCAGCGGCAGCACCCGGCGGGACGCGGGCAGCTATACGGTCACGGTCTCCCTGGACGACAAGGCCAACTGCCAGTGGGCCGACGGCGGCACCGACGACAGGACCTATCCGTTCACCATCGCAAAACGAGAGATCAGCGCCACCTGGGACCTGCAGGACATGGTGTACAACGGGGCCGCGCAGGCGCCCCGGATCGTCGGGCTGATCGGCGTGCAGCAAACGGACGCCGGGAAGGTAGAAGCCCTTGCGGCACAGAGCGCGCAAATCCAGGCCGGCAGTTATTCCGCCCGGGCCCGCCTTACCGGCGAACAGGCCCATAACTATATCCTTCGCAACGATACCGCGTCGTTTGTCATACGCCCGGCCACGGTCACCTTCCGGGTGGAGAACAACAGCGTCCGGTACGACGGGCAGCCCCATACGGCCCAGGTCACCGCCCAGGCGCTGGGGCAGGACTTTGACGATTTTACCGTCCGTTACCAGACCATGGACGGGATGGAAACAGCGCAGCCCGTGGAAGCCGGCCGCTATCAGATCCTGGCGGAGATCGCCGACCCCAATTACCGGCACAGCGGCGGGGCCGATCACGCCGCGCGGCAGATCGGCGTGCTGGAGATCTACGATTCCGCCGCGCCGGCGGAGTATTCCCTGACATTCCTGCCCGGGGCCGAGGATGCGGCCGGTTCGCCGCCAAGCCTGCCGGCGGGCCTTGCGGGCAGTGTGTACATCCTTCCGGATCAGGCGGGGCTGGAACGGGCGGGGCACCGGTTTGCCGGCTGGCAATATAAGGGCCGGGTCTATGCGGCCGGGTCGGCCTTTGTGATGCCGGCGGAAGATGTGAACTTTACCGCCGTTTGGACCGAGGCGGCCTACGCGATAGGCGGGTCGGTGGTCTGGGAGACGACCGGGCCGGAAAACGATCCGCGGCCGGTGGGGGATGTGCTGATCACCCTCATGCGCGGAAACGAGCAGATCGCCCAGACCCTCACCGGGCCGGACGGAGGATTTTCTTTCCAGCAGGTGAGCGCCGGGCTGTATAACCTGGTGGCGGCCTATGGCGGGATCGTGCAGACCCAAAAGGTCGAACTGATCGACCGGGATCAAAACCAGTGCCGCATTCAGCTGCCCGAAGGCAATACCAACTCGGTGCTGAAGGTTCTGGACGGGGCGCCGCCGGTGGTGGTGGGGAATCTGGACAATGTTTTTACCCCGCAGCCCGACGAGGTGTATACCGAGGAGGACCGCCGGCTTGTCAAGAGCGGCGGCACGGTGGAGATCCGCATGACGGTGGCCCGGGAAGACCCCGCGCCGGACAGCCCCATGGGCAATGCCCTGGAAAAACTGTCTGGCGGATTCGCCGAGGGGCTCACCCTCGATCTGACCCTGAACAAAACACGGACCGACGCCGACGGTGCGTCTGTGGACGAGCGGCCCGTTACCGAGTCCAACCTGCTCATTGAGGTCGTGATCCCGCTGAACGGCGCGATGCAAAACTGCCGCGGCTATCGGGTGCTGCGCCAGCATGAGGGCACGGTGGACGAGATCGGAACAGAAGCCAATGCGCAGGGCGAATATTTCGTGGTGAACGAGAGCCGAACGGTCCTGACCATCTTTGCCCGGCAATTTTCCCTGTATTCGGTGCTTTACGCCAACGCCCTTCCGGCCGCCGGCGGCCAGACGGCGCCGACCCTGCCGGAGGAACAAACGCCCGCCATGCCCCCGGCTGTTTTGGAGGCTGCCGACCCTGACGCCAACAAAAAGGACCCGGCGGAGGAGCCGGCTTCGACGCCGGCGGCAACGTTTGAGACCGAGGCACCGCTCTCTGGGCCGGAACCGCCGCGTCAGGAGGAGAGCGAGGCGGACCAGCCGCAGCCCCTGGCGGAGCAGCGCGGCGGAAAACCATTCGTGCTGCTGAACGCGGCGGCTTCCCTGCTGGGGCTGCTGATGGCGTTCTTTGCCACAAGCCGAGGCAGAGCGCGGGGGGGTTCGGCCGTCTGCGCGGTGTGCGCGCTGGCGGTCACCCTTCTCACCGGCGGCTGGAGCGGTCTGGCGCTGGCCGACATCTGGACGCTCCCGATCGCGCTGCTTGTAGTTCTGGCCTTCCGCTTTTCCCGCCAGACGCGGGGGCCGCAGAGTTCCGGCGGGGAATGATCCCACGCCGCGGTGCTCCCCGGCGCGCGGCGGTATGGCAAAAGCCCGCAAGCTCTCCCCGGAGAGCCTGCGGGCTTTTTATGCGCTCCCGGCGATCCCGCCCGCGTTTCGCCGCGGCCGTCAGCCCGCCAAGGAGAAGCGCGGACAACAAACAAGGCCTCCCGTGCGCGGCACGGGAGGCCTTGTGCGATTTTGGGGTACTTGTGCCCGCCGGGGTCCGATCAGACGGATCAGCCCACGGTGGCGGCAGTCGAAGCAGCCGTGATCAGGTCGGACACGGTGATGGTGCAGCCGGCGGCCAGGTCGGCGTCGGAAGCCTTGCCATCCTCGCCCACGCCGGCAGCGATCTGATCGGCGGTCTTGCCGATGGTCCAGGCGGTGAAGGCGTCAGCCTGCTCGTACCACTCCTTGCCGATGGGGGAGGCGCCCTTCATGTTGTAGTCATTGCCCAGCTCCTGCTTGGTGGAAGGAGCGGTGGCCAGGTCGGCGGTCACGGCGCCGGCGGCGCTGAAGCTGATCTTGGCCTGCACAACGTCCAGCGCGGAGGCGGTCACAACGCCCTCGGCGTTGAGGGTCACGGCGCTCACGGTCACATCAGCCTGGGCGGTGCCGTCCTTATCGGCGGTGGCGTCCTTGCTGGAACCGGTGTTGGTGACCATGGCCATCTGAACGGTATCGGTAGCGGCGGCGTCGCAGGCGGTCGCGTTGGCCATCGCCTTGTCCATCGCCTCAACAAAGGCGCTGATGATGATGGTGCAGCCGGCGGACAGGTCGGCGTCGGAAGACTTGCCGTCCTCACCCATGCCGGCGGCGATCTCGTCAGCGGTCTTGCCTACGGCCCAGGCGCAGAAAGCGGCGGCCTGCTCGTCCCATTCCTTGCCAATGGGCGAGATGTCCTTCATGCCGTACGCGGTGCCCAGCACCTGCTTGGAATTGAAAACGGCGTCATCCGCGATGTTCATAGCGCCGGCCGCGGTGAACGGCATAGCGACCTGCATCACGTCGATGTAGCAGGAAACAACCTTGTTCTCGCCGTCCACCAGCACGCTGGCGGCGGTCACGTCGGCTTCGGCGCTGCCGTCCTTGTCGGCGGTGGCGTCAGAGCCGCTCAGGCTGGTCACCAGGCCCAGGCCGAACTTCAGGCCGGTGCCCTCGGTGCTCTCGCTGGAAGGCTCAGAGGCAGGCTCGGAAGCGGGAGCGCTCTCCGGAGCGGAACTGCCGGTCGCGGCAGAAGAAGAACCGCTGTTCGAGCCGCAGCCCGCCAGCAGAGTGGCCAGCAGAGCGCCGGCCGCAAGAATGGAAACAAACTTTTTCATGGGATGTCATACTCCTTTCAAAGTGCGCCGGAAAGTCCACTCTTCCGGCAAAAACAGCCTCGCAATGGTGCGAGGCCTCCCCAATAAACTATTATAACAATCTTGAGAAGTCCGTCTATGACTAATTTGTGAAAAAAATGTGAAAGTTCAGCGGCGCGGGAATAAGCCGCGCCATGGCGGGGCAGGTAGGGCGGCGCACACCGAGCGGATGCCCCGGGACGCCTCAAGCAGCAGCAGCGGCAGCAGGTTGACCAGGTAGCGGGAGCGGGTCTCCCATACCAGAAAGAACAGCCCCGCCCCCAGCAGGGAGGTCAGACAGACCCAACTGAGCCCGCACAGAGAACGGCGGCGGGCAGCGGCCACGGCCGCGATGGCCGCGCCGGCACAGAGGATCAGCTGCTGCGCGTTGGCCAGGCAGCGAAAGACCGGCCAGTGGTCCCCCTCCGAAGTGACCCAGGCCTGCAGCGGGCCCGGCCGGATCGGATCGATCGACAATTTATAGGAGCCGAAATAGGTGCCGTCCGCCCAGGTGTAGGCCAACTTGCGCCGGATGTGGTCCAGCAGGCCGGCGGGGCCGTAAGCCTTTAGGCGGGCGGCGATCTGTTCTTTTGCCCGGGCGGTGCGGGCGGCGGCGTCGGGCAATGCCCGGCTGGCCATGTGATCCGCCTCATTGTAGCCGCCGGGGTTTTTCAGCCCCATCATGACATAGTGCAGCGGCGGCAGACGGTAGCGGTCCAGATCGGTCATATCCAGAATGGGGTTGACAGGCAGCCAGATCTGCCAGCCCAGCATGCACGCCGCGAACAGCGCCACGCCGGCCAGAACCCGGCGCCGGCCGGCCGCGCCGCTGAACAGCCACCAGAGCAGCAGGGCCACAAACGGGATCAGGGCGGTGGGCTTGATCCGAAAAGCAAAAAAGGCGCACAGCCCCGCCGCCAGCATCCGCCACAGCGGCCGGCGGGGGGAGCGGGCCCATTCCGAGGCGAGAAAAAGCCCCAGGCAGACAAAAGGCATCGAAAGGGTATCGGTGTAAAAGATAGGCCCGTAGAGCCACAGGCCCGCGCAGCCACAGGCCGCCAGCCCCGCCGCCAGCCCGCTGCGTGGGCCAAAGCGGCGGCGGGCCAGCGCCCACAGCAGCAGCACCGACAGGTCGATGGAGGCCAGGTTCAACAGGATCCCGCTGGACAGCGGCGAAAGCCCCGCCAGGCTGCCGGCCACAAAAACAGGCGCCAGCATCAGCGCCAGGAAAAAGTTGTTGTTGGATTCCAGAAAATACACCGCGTCGATCTGGATACGGCCGGCGGTGGTGATCTCCAGCGCGCCGTGGTAGACCCGGCCAAAGTCCCAGGCGGGCTCCACCCGCACCGCAAAGGCAAACCATCCGGCAAGCAGTACGAACAGCCCGTAGCACACCCAAAAGATCCGGTCCGCCCGGGCGGCGGGCATCCGCCGCAGCGCCCGGCCTGCCGCCACGAGCCCCGCGCCGCCCGCGGCCGCCAGCCCCGCCGACGCGGGGCCCACCGCGAACAGCGCGATGAGGGTGACCAGAAGCAGAAATCCGGCGTCCAGCCAGAGGG
>CASFJO010000080.1 GCA_949295035.1 uncultured Gemmiger sp. | reverse complement strand
GTCGGCCAGCGCCCGGGCGGTGGCCTGCCGGCGCTCGGTCAGGGCGGCCAGGGCGGTCTCGTCCTCCCGGATCAGCTGACCGGCCAGCGCCAGCAGATCGGACAGCGGCGGCAGGTCCCGGGCGGCGGCCTCCAGCCGGGCGGTGAGCGGATGCTCCGGCGGGCAGGCCAGGGCGGCGGCATACTGGCGGATGCTGCTTCTCAGCTGTTCACAGCGGGCGCCCAGCGCGCCCGACTCCGCCTTGAGCCGTTCCTGCAGCAGCTGGTAGGGCTTTGTCTGAAAGATCTGCCGGAAGATGGCCTTGCGCTCCTCGGTGGAGGCCAGCAGCAGCTTTTGAAATTCACCCTGGGCGATCATGGCGATGCGGCAGAACTGGCTGCGGTCCAGCCCGATGATCCGGGTCACCTCCGACGTCACGTCCCGGGTGCGGGTGCAGACCCGGCCGTCCGGATAGTGCAGTTCCGCCTCAGCCCGCTGTAACGCCATGCCGCCGCCCCGGCGGGCGGGGCGCTGGTACTCCGGATTGCGGCGCACCCGGTAGACCTGCCCGCCATAGGAAAAGGTCAGTTCCACCTCGGTGGGGGTATCGGGATCGGCGTACTGGCTGCGCAGCATGGAGGCGTCCCGGCTGGCGCCGCTGGGCTCCCCGTAGAGGGCATAGGTGATGGCGTCGAACAGAGTGGTCTTGCCCGCGCCGGTGTCGCCGGTAATCAGATACAGCCCCCGCCGGCCCAGCGCCTCCAGGTCCAGTTTGGTCGTGCCCGCGTAGGGGCCAAACGCGCGGATCACAAGTTTCAGCGGCCTCATGCCTGTCCCTCCCACACCGTTTCGATCAGCCCGCTCATAAAGCGGGTCTGCTCCTCGCTCATGGGCTGGCCGTTCTGCTTTTCGTACAATTCGGCAAACAGCTCCAGCGGGGTCTTTTGTTCCGCCCGGGGCAGCTGCGCGTCCCACGCCCCGGCCCGGGTGCGGGCGTTGTCGTAGTCCAGCCGCAGCAGATTGCGGTAGATCGCCCGCAGCTTACCCACCGCGTCGGGGATGTCCTCCTCATCGGTGAGGGTGATGTGCAGATAGTCCTCCGGGTAGGAGGTGCCCTCGTAGAAGCTGCGCAGGGTCAATTCTTCGTAGCGTCCCCGCAGTTCCCGCAGTTCCCGCAGCGGGGTCAGCGGCCGGGTTCGCACCGTGACCCGGCCCTTTTCCGCCAGTTCCACCACCGTGACCGATTTGGTCTGCCCCGCCTCGGAGAAGGAATATTTCAGCGGGCTGCCGCAGTACCGCAGGGCAGGCCGCCCCGCCGCCTGGGGGCCGTGCAGATGCCCCAGCGCCACATAATCGAAACCGTCGAACACCGCCGCGTCCACATTGTCGCTGCCGCCTACCGACAGTTCTTCCGAATCGCACCGGGCCGCCCCGGTGACAAACTGGTGGGTGACCAGCACGCTGCGCCGGGCCGGGTCGGGGGCCATGGCCTCCACCGCGGCGCGCACCGCGTCGGTATAGGTGGCGATCTCCCGTTCCGGGAAGAACCGGCGCACCCCGGCGGGTTTGAGAAAGGGCAGCAGATACACGTCCACCGGGCCGTGCTCGTCGGCAAGGGGCACCGGCTCCACCCGGCCGTCGTAGACGGGGGCCATGTACACACGGCTGGCCTGCATGAGCCGCCCGCCAAACGCGATCCTCTCGGGGGAATCGTGATTGCCGCTGATCACGAACACCGGCATTTGCCGCCCGGCCAGCTGCACGAGAAACTCGTCAAACAGCTGCACCGCCTCGGCGGGGGGGACCGGCTTGTCGTACACGTCGCCGGCGATGAGCACCGCGTCGGGGCGCTCGTCATCCAGAATGGTCAAGATGCGCCGCAAAATCTCCCGCTGGTCCTCCAGCAGGGACTGCTCGCACAGCCGTTTTCCCAGATGCAGGTCGGAAAGATGAAACAGTTTCATAGCGTCTCCTTTGGTTGCCGGCGGCCGGGCGGGGCCGCGTGTTCTTCCCCAGCTGTATTGTAGCACACCCCTATGGCCGTGACAACCAAACCGCCCCCGCGCAAAACAGCGCCCGCCCGGCGGCTGGCATGCCGTCGGGCGGGCGCTGTTTTAAGGACAGCCGGGGTCCGTCAGGGTGACAAACCCGTAGCTGGCCAGGATGCGGATATACTGCGCCATCCGGGGATAGGCCGGATCGGCCCTTTCCCCGAACTTTCGCGCCGCCAGTTCGGCCAGCTTCCCCACCGTGCGGGCCCCGTCGATCCGGGGCCAGACAAAGCTGCCCATCTCGTCCAGATGGATGTGGGAGACCCGGGGCTTGCGCAGCAGTTTCTGCGCGGCCCGGTCAAACAAGCCGGTGTTCTCCTTGTGCAGGGTCACCATCCCCGCCTCGTCGGCGCTCCAGGCCAGGGCGGCCCGGGCGGGGATCAGATCCAGATAGTTGGCCCCCGCCGCCTTTTTTCCCGATCCCATGGCCGGTCACTTCCGGCTGCGGTGTTTGCCCCACAGGCTGAACCGCAGCAGCAAAAGCACGATGGCGGCCAGCGCCGCCGCGCCGAACGCCGGGTGGCTGGTGACGGCTCGGACGGGCGCGAGAAACGCGGGCGAGGACGGGTCCAGCCCAAATACCGCCAGCACCGCCAGCAGGATACCCACCAGCCCCTCGCCGGCGATCATGCCGGCGCTGTAGAGGGTGCCGTCGTTGTACTGGGCGTCCTTGTCCGCCTGGCTGGTCTTTTGGCGGCGGTTCATGGCCAGGGCGATCAGGCCGCCCACCAGGATGCAGGCGTTCAGCTGAACCGGCAGATACAGCCCCACCGCGATGGGCATGACCGGCAGGCGCAGGATCTCAAAGCAGAGCGCTAGGCACACCCCCACAAAGATCAGGCTCCAGGGCAGCTGGCCGTCCATGATGCCCTCCACGATCATCTTCATCAGGCCGGCCTGCGGGGCGGCCAGCTCCTCGGTGCCGAAGCCCCAGGCCTTGTCCAGCAGATAGAGCACCCCGCCGATGGCCGCCGCCGAAAAGACCACCCCGATCAATTCCCCGATCTGCTGTTTTTTCGGGGTGGCGCCCAGCAGGTACCCGGTCTTGAGATCCTGGGAGGTATCTCCCGCGATGGCGGCGATCACGCAGATCACCGAGCCGATGGCGATGGACCCGGTCATGCCGGCGATGCCGGTCATGCCGCTGGCCTTCAGGGTCAGGGTAGCGATCAGCAGGGTGGCGATCGCCATGCCGGACACCGGGTTGTTGGTGCTGCCCACCAGCCCCACCATCCGGGAGGACACGGTGGCAAAGAAGAAGCCGAACACCACGATCAGCACCGCTCCCAGCAGGTTGACCGGGATGGCCGGGAACAGCCAGATCGCCAGGGTGGCAGCCGCGATGCCGATCAGGATGACCTTCATGTTCAGATCCTGCTCGGTGCGCAGCACGCCGGCGCCGCTGCCGTCTTTCAGGCTTTTAAGCGAGTCCCGAAAGGTACGCAGGATCAGCGGAAAGGATTTGATCAGGCTGATGAATCCGCCGGTGGCGATGGCCCCCGCGCCGATATACTTGATATAGGTGCTCCACAGCCCGGCGGGGCCGCTCCCGGCAAAGATCTCGGCCACCGTTTTGACGCCCGGGTAGATGGTGGCGTCCGCGCCGAAGAGCAGCACCATCGGGATCAGCACGCACCAGCCGATCACCCCGCCCACGAACATAAACGAGGCGATGCGGGGCCCCACGATGTACCCCACCCCCACCAGGGCCGGATAGACTTGGGTGCCGATCTGCGCGCCGAAAGAGCGGAAGGTCAGGTTGATCTCGCCGGGGATCAGCTTGACGCCGTCCACCAGAAATTTGAACGCGGCGGCGATGCCCATGCCCGAAAAGACCGAGGACGCCTCAGCGCCGCCCTCCTCGCCCGCCAGCAGCACATCGGCGCAGGCGGTGCCCTCCGGATAAGGCAGGGTGGCGTGTTCCCGCACGATCAGCGCGTTGCGCAGCGGCACCATGAACAATACGCCCAGCACGCCGCCGCACAGGGCGATCACGGTGATCTCCGCCAGGCTGGGCGATTCGCACCTGCCCTCGGCGGCCCACAGAAACAGAGCCGGCAGGGTAAAGATCGCCCCCGCCGCCAGCGATTCGCCGGCGGAGCCGATGGTCTGCACGATGTTGCTTTCCAGGATCGAGTTTCGGCGCAGCAGCACCCGGATGATGCCCATGGACAGTACTGCCGCCGGGATGGAGGCGGATACGGTCAGCCCCACCCGCAGGCCCAGATAGGCGTTGGCCGCGCCGAACACCACCGCCAGCACCACGCCGGTGAACACCGACACGGCGGTGATCTCCGGCGTGACCCGGTCGGCTGGGATATACGGTTTGAAAGGTTTGTTTTCATTCATAGGCTTATTCCTTTTTTTGTCCTCAATCGGAGGACAGTTTTTTGTCCGCCTCGTCAAAAATATGACAGACAACGGATATTATGCAAAAATCGAGGTCTGCCCGCAAGGAAAACCGAAATTTTTTTGGGCAGAACGCAAAATTTTCACAAAAACGCAGACAACGGTATGCCTCTACATTGCGCACACATCCCTGATAAAATCTTTGCGGCCCGGTTTTTTCTGTTGACAAACCGCGGCTTTTTCGGTACACTTGGTACAGTCATGGGCGGCTATTCTGTAACAGAGTTCCATGCAAATATTTCTTCTGACCACCTGCGGTATGCGGGTCAAGGCCATGCGGACAGCCGGGTCAACTGCCGAGCGGCGGGCACGCCCCGCCATTATTGATTGAGTTAAAAGCTCAATTTTATAAGTTGGTTACTTTATAACCAGGTACGCGGCACGCGTGCATCAACTTGTAAAACGATCAATACGAGTAGTAAAAGTAAGTATTTGCTATATAGACTCTGTTTATGAACGGTCCGGGGCGCGGTATGTGTCCTGCGGGGGGCCGTCATGGAACCATGATCTTTTCACGGGCGGATGTGCGCGGGCGCATCCGCCCGTTTTTTGTCGTTCGGGCGCGGCGCCGCAGAGAAAGAAAAAGGAGTGCGCGAGCATGGAGGAAAAGATTAAACTGTACGGGTTCAACAACCTTACCAAGGCGCTGAGCTTCAACATCTACGATGTTTGCTACGCCAAGACCGCCCGGGAACTGCGGGATTACATCGGCTATATCGACGGGCAGTACAACTCCGAACGACTGACCAACATCCTCACCACCCTGACCGACATGATCGGGGCCAAGGTGCTGAACATCGCCCGGCAGGACTATGACCCGCAGGGCGCCTCGGTCTGCATCCTGATCGCCGAGCCCACCCTGCTGCCCGCCGGCGAGATGCAGCTGGCCCATCTGGACAAGAGCCATGTGACGGTGCACACCTATCCGGAATACCATCCCGAGACCTGCCTGGCCACCTTCCGGGTGGACATCGACGTTGCCACCTGCGGCGAGATCACCCCGCTGTCCACCCTGGACTATCTGATCGGTTCTTTCGATTCAGACATCATCACCATGGACTACCGGGTGCGGGGCTTCACCCGGGACGTATACGGCCGCAAACTGTTCAACGATCTGAACATGCGTTCGATCCAGGACTTCATCGCCCCCGAGACCCTGCTGCGGTACGACGCGGTGGACCTGAACGTGTACGGGGCGAACCTGTTCCACACCAAGATGATGGTCAAGGAGATCGACCTGCAGAACTACCTGTTCAAGACCGACGCCTACGAACTGCCTCCCCGCACCCGGCTGGAGATCATGGACAATCTGCGCCGGGAGATGATCGAGATCTTCAGCGGCCGCAATATTTATTAAGGAGGCAGGGGGATGGGGGACCAGAACCGCGCGCCCATCTACGAGGCGCTGGAAGAGTTCAAAAGGGCCCGGGTGGTGCCCTTTGACGTGCCCGGCCACAAGCGGGGCCGGGGCAACCCGGAGCTGACCGCTCTGCTGGGCGAAAAATGCGTGAGCATGGACGTGAACAGCATGAAGCCGCTGGACAATCTCTGCCACCCGGTGTCGGTGATCCGCCAGGCGGAAGAGCTGGCGGCGGAGGCTTTCGGCGCGGCCCATGCCTTTCTGATGGTGGGCGGCACCACCAGCGCGGTGCAGAGCATGGTGCTGTCGGTGGCCGGCCGGGGAGACAAGATCATCCTGCCCCGCAACGTGCACCGCAGCGTCATGGGGGCCATGGTGCTCTGCGGGGCGGTGCCGGTGTATGTGAATCCGGACTGCGACGACCGGCTGGGCATCCCGCTGGGCATGCGGCTGGATCAGGTGGAAAAGGCCATCCGGGAGAATCCGGACGCCAAGGCCATCCTGGTAAACAATCCCACCTACTACGGCATCTGCTCCGATCTGCGGGGCATCGTGAAACTGGCCCACGAGGCCGGGATGCTCTGCCTGGCGGACGAGGCCCACGGCACCCATTTTTATTTCAGTGACCGGCTTCCGGTCTCGGCCATGGCGGCCGGGGCGGACATGGCGGCGGTGAGCATGCACAAGTCCGGCGGCAGCCTGACCCAGAGCTCCCTGCTGCTGGCCGGCCCCGCCATGAGCGAGGGCCATGTGCGGCAGATCATCAATCTGACCCAGACCACCAGCGGCTCCTACCTGCTGCTCAGCAGCCTGGACATCTCCCGGCGCAACCTGGCGCTGCGGGGCAGGGAGGCTTTTAACGAGGTGATCCGGCTGGCGGAATACGCCCGGGAGGAGATCAACGCCATCGGCGGCTACTACGCCTACAGCCGGGAGCTGATCAACGGGGACAGCATCTTTGATTTTGACGTGACCAAGCTGTCGGTAAACACCCTGGAGGTAGGGCTGGCCGGCATCGAGGTTTACGATCTTTTGCGGGACGAGTACGACATCCAGATCGAGTTCGGCGATCTGGGCAACATCCTGGCCTACCTGTCCATCGGGGACCGGCCCCGGGAGATCGAGCGGCTGGTGAGCGCGCTGGCCGAGGTGCGCCGCCGGTTTGGCCGGGCGGACCGGGCGGGCCTGATGAAGCAGGAATACATCGACCCCCAGGTGGCGGTAAGCCCCCAGGACGCGTTCTACGCGGCCAAGGAGTCCCTGCCTTTGCGCCAGACCGAGGGCCGGGTATGCAGCGAGTTCGTCATGTGCTATCCGCCGGGCATCCCCATCCTGGCCCCCGGCGAGCGGATCACCGGGCCGATCCTGGATTACATTGAGTACGCCAAAGCCAAGGGCTGCTCCATGACCGGCCCCGAGGACGCGGACATCCAGCGGCTCAACGTGCTGAAAGGAGAGTATTAAGGATGGAGTTCTGGTTTTCCGAAGCGCAGACCCCCAATGTGAAGCTGTCCATCCGGGTGGACCGGCAGCTGTACAGCGGCAAGAGCGAGTTCCAGCGGATCGACGTGTTTGAATCGCCGGAGTTCGGCCGCTTTCTCACCCTGGACGGCTACATGATGCTCACCGAAAAGGACGAGTTCATCTACCACGAGATGATCACCCATGTGCCGATGGCGGTACACCCCCGTGTGCGCCGGGTATTGGTGATCGGCGCCGGGGACGGCGGGGTGATCCGGGAACTGACCCGCTACCCGGAGATCGAGGCCATCGACATGGTGGAGATCGACCCGCTGGTGGTGGAGGTCTGTCGGGAGTACCTGCCCCAGACCTCCTGCCGGCTGGACGATCCCCGGGTACAGATCCACTACGAGGACGGGCTGAAATACATCCGCCGGTTTGAGAACGAGTACGACCTGATCATCGTGGATTCCACCGACCCGTTCGGCCCCGGCGAGGGGCTATTCACCCGGGAGTTCTACGGCAACTGCTACAAGGCGCTGCGGGAGGACGGTATCATGGTCAACCAGCATGAGAGCCCCTTCTACGCCGAGGATGCCATCGCCTGCCAGCGGGCCCACAAGCGGATCGTGGAGTCCTTCCCCATCAGCCGGGTATACCAGGCCCACATCCCCACCTACCCCAGCGGGCACTGGCTGTTCGGCTTTGCCAGCAAGAAGTACCACCCGCTCAAGGACCTGGACGAGACCCGCTGGAATCTGCGGGGCCTGGCCTGCAAATACTACACCACCACCCTGCACAAGGGTGCGTTCTATATCCCTGCCTACGTGGAGGAGCTTTTGAAAAATGTTGAATCCGAATGTTGAGACCTTCCTGTGCTGCGACGCGCCCTGGGACGAGGCAAAGACCGTTGTGTTCGGCGCGCCGTTCGACAGCACCACCTCCTTCCGGCCGGGCACGCGCTTCGGGCCGGGGGCCATCCGGCACGAGAGCTTCGGGCTGGAAAGCTACAGCCCTTACCAGGACAGGGACCTGCTGGACGCGGCGGTGCTGGACTGCGGCGATCTGGAACTCTGCCTGGGGGATTCCGCCAAGGCGCTGGCCCAGATCGAAGAGCGGGCGGCCCTGATCCTGGACGGCGGCAAGCGGCCCTTTTTGCTGGGCGGCGAGCATCTGGTGACTTTGGGGGCGTTCCGGGCGGTGCAGGCCCGGTACCCGGAGGTACACATCCTGCACTTTGATGCCCACGCCGATCTGCGCCAGGACTATCTGGGCGCCCCCCTCTCCCACGCCTGCGTGCTGCGCCGCTGCTGGGAACTGGTGGGCGACGGGCGCATCTTCCAGTTCGGAATCCGGTCCGGCGACCGGGAGGAGTTCCGCTGGGGAGCCGGGCATGTGACCACCCATCGGTTCGACCTGGAGGGGCTGGAGGAAGTGCTGGCCCGGCTGGCCGACAAGCCGGTGTACTTTACGCTGGATCTGGATGTGCTGGATCCGTCGGTATTTCCGGGCACCGGCACCCCGGAACCGGGCGGCGTGAGTTTTGACGCGCTGCGCCGGGCGGTAACGCTGGTCTGCGGGCGGCTCAACATTGTGGGCTGCGACGTGAACGAGCTGAGCCCCGCCTACGACCCCACCGGGGCCTCCACCGCGGTGGCCGGCAAGATCGTGCGGGAGATGCTGCTGGCCCTGGACTGATTTTGGGCGGATCGGGGAAAGTATAGCCAATCCGGGGACCAGTCCCCAAACCCCATCATGATAAAGGAGTGTTGACCATGAGCAAGGTATTGATCATCGGCTGCGGCGGCGTTGCCGGCGTGGCCATCCACAAGTGCTGCCAGAACAGCGAGGTGTTCACCGAACTCTGTATCGCCAGCCGCACCAAATCCAAGTGCGACGCGTTGAAAGCCAAGCTGGAGGGTACCACCTCCACCGTTATCACCACCGAGCAGGTGGACGCGGACAATTTTGACCAGCTGTGCGCTTTGATCCGCAAGGTACAGCCGGATCTGGTGATGAACATCGCCCTTCCCTACCAGGATCTGACCATTATGGACGCCTGCCTGGCCTGCGGCGTGAACTATCTGGACACCGCCAACTACGAGCCGGAAAACCTGGATGACCCGGAATGGAAGGCCAACTACGAAAAGCGCTGCAAGGAGCAGGGTTTCTCCGCCTATTTTGACTACAGCTACCAGTGGGCCTACCAGGACAAGTTCAAGGCCGCGGGCCTGACCGCCCTGCTGGGCACCGGTTTTGATCCGGGCGTGACCCAGGTGTACTGCGCCTGGGCCCAGAAGCACCTGTTTGACGAGATCCACACCATCGACATTCTGGACTGCAACGGCGGCGACCACGGTTATCCCTTTGCCACCAACTTCAATCCGGAGATCAACCTGCGGGAGGTCAGCGCCCCCGGCTCCTACTGGGAGAACGGCCATTGGGTCGAGGTGCCCGCCATGAGCATCAAGCGGGAGTACAACTTCGACCAGGTGGGCGAAAAGGACATGTACCTGCTGCACCACGAGGAGATCGAGTCGCTGGCCAGGAATATCCCGGGGGTCAAACGCATCCGGTTCTTTATGACCTTTGGTCAGAGTTACCTGACCCACATGAAGTGTCTGGAGAATGTGGGGATGCTCTCCACCACCCCCATCGAGTTTGAGGGCCATCAGATCGTACCCATCCAGTTTTTGAAAGCCCTGCTGCCCGATCCGGCCAGCCTGGGGCCCCGCACCGTGGGCAAGACCAACATCGGCTGCATCTTCACCGGCGTGAAGGACGGCAAGGAAAAGACCGCCTACATCTACAACGTCTGCGACCATCAGGAGTGCTACAAAGAGGTGGGCAGCCAGGCCATCAGCTACACCACCGGCGTGCCCGCCATGATCGGCGCCATGATGCTGCTGACCGGCAAATGGTCCAAGCCCGGCGTCTACACCACCGAGCAGTTCGATCCGGACCCCTATATGGAGGCACTGAACAAATGGGGCCTGCCCTGGCAGGTGCAGGATGACCCGAAGCTGGTGGACTGATGGGAGAAGCTTGTATCAACACGCCGTATTTTGTCGTTGACGAATTACGGCTTGTAAAAAACCTGGAGATCCTGAAACAGGTCAGCGAGGCGGCGGGATGCCGTATCCTGCTGGCGCAGAAGGCTTTCTCCATGTTCTATTGCTATCCTCTGCTCCGCCAATACCTGGCGGGCAGCACCGCCAGCGGTCTGTACGAGGCCCGGTTGGGGCACGAGGCGTTCGGCGGGGAGACCCATGTGTTCAGCCCGGCCTACAAGCCGGCGGAGTTTGACGAGCTGCTGAACTATGCGGACCACTTCGTTTTCAACAGCCCGGCCCAGCTGCGCCGGTTTGGCCCGATCGCCAGGGCGGCGGGCAAGCAGGTGGGGCTGCGGGTGAACCCGGAGTGCTCCACCCAAGAAGGGCACGCCATCTACGACCCCTGCGCGCCGGGCAGCCGTCTGGGCACGACCCTGGCAAACTTTGACCCGGCGCTGCTGCCGCTGCTGGACGGGCTGCACTTCCATACCCTCTGCGAGCAGGATTCCGACGCGCTGGAGATCACCCTGGCCGCCTTTGAGGAGAAGTTCGGGCCGTATCTTGCCGGCCTGAAATGGCTCAATCTGGGCGGCGGCCACCACATAACCCGGGAGGACTACGACCGGGACCGGCTTGTGCGGCTGGTGCGTGGGCTGCGGGAGAAATACGGGGTGCAGGTGTATCTGGAACCGGGCGAGGCTGTGGTGCTGAACGCGGGCTTTCTGGAGGCCAGCGTGCTGGAGGTGGTGCACAACGGCATCGACATTGCCATTCTGGACACCTCCGCCGCCTGCCACATGCCGGATGTACTGGAGATGCCCTACCGTCCCCCGGTGGCGGGAGCCGGGCAGCCCGGCGAAAAGGCTTGCACCTGCCGGCTGGCCGGGCCTACCTGCCTGGCCGGGGACGTGATCGGGGACTACTCCTTCGATGCGCCGCTTTCCGAGGGCAGCCGGGTGAGCTTTGGCGATATGGCCCTGTATACCATGGTCAAGACCAACACCTTCAACGGGATGCCCCTGCCCGCCATCGTCTGGCGGGATCGGGAGGGAAAGCTGACCCTGGTAAAGCGGTTTGGCTACGAAGATTTCAAGACCCGCCTGTCCTGAGGGCGGACAAAACGGCGCGGGCCGAACCGCGCCGTTTTGCCTTAAAAGGTGGATATTTATGTCAAATTCTACAAACAGTATACTTTTTCGCGGAATCACGCTGCTGCTGGGGCTGGTGCTTTGTCTGGCGCTGCTGCCCCGGGCCGCAGCGGCCGACGATTGGGAGAGCTTTTTGGACGGTGTGGAACATCTGCAGCAGCTGGCGGAAGAACACGCCGGTGAACCGGGTAAAGAGGCGCTGCTGCTGACGGTGAACTATCTGCGGGCGGTGCGGTACGCGGACATGGAGTGGGATCTGGTGCTGGGGGCGGCCGACGAGGAGTTTGCCGCTCTTGTGGGCAGCCGCGCTCCGGAGTTGGCCGACCTGCAGCGGGTGAAACTGCTGACCTTGCCGCAGGGGCAACCCATCGACGCCATCCACCTGATCGCGGCGCTGGCCGGCAGCTACCAGCAGGCCGGGATGCTCTGCGGCTGGGGCGGGGACTGTATGCAGCTGGCGGAGCAGTTTCGCGGCCAGGCGGAGGATACGGAGGGGTATTACGCTCTGATGCAGCCGGTATTCGGCGGAGAGGAAAACGCCAGCCTGTTTCCGGAAAGCGACCTGCTGGCCGACCTGGACGGGATGGTGTTGGGGGCGACCCTGCAGCCGGAGGATGACCTGGCACAGCATCTGCGAACCTATTACGCGGCTGTGACCGACGCCTCGCGGGCCGAGGCTTTCATCCAGGCCCAGCTGGGCGGGGCGGATACCGGTGACCGGGCGGCGCTGTACACCGCCCTGGAATCGGCGCTGTTGGACGACGACGGGATGAAGCTGTTTCTCATGCTGCGGGGCCATGCCGACCTGAACGAGGACAACGCGGTCGTGCTGGACGGGGCGATCGACAGCGGGATGCGGGCCGCGGCCCGGCTGTTGGCGGATTGGCTGGCCGACGCTTTGAACGGCGCGGTGGTGTCCCCGCCCGCCGCTGACCAAACGCATGAGGAAAACAGCACATCGCAAGTGCCCGCTTCCTCCCCGGCTGCGCCGTCCGGAGAGGCGCCGGACGTTTTGTCCGGCCAACAGGCCCGGTGGCTGGCTTTTGTTCTGTTGGGCGGGGCGGCGGCGCTGCTGCTGATCGCGCTGGCCGCCGCTCTGGGCGGCCGCCGCCGATGAAGGCAAAGGCCGGGTGTACAAAAAAACGATCCGCTGCGTTTTGCGCAGCGGATCGTTTTGCTATAGGGGCACGGCCGACCATCAGGCGCCGGGCCGGAGGGCTTTACAGATGGTGGCGACTGCATTGGGAATAACTCTCTGTCAGGGGCTTTTCCACCGTGTCATAGTTTTTGTTGCAGAGTGTGGTAAACAGCACATCCACCACGAACAGCGCCGCCAAACGGCTGCTGGTGGCCCCGCTGCGATGTTCCAGTTCCGGCGAGGAGGTGGGCAATATGCAGTCGGCCAGGTCTGCCAGCGGATTCGGGCCGTATTTGGTCACCGCAATGATGTACGCGCCCCGTTCCCGGGCGGCGTGCGCCAGTTCCAGGATCTCGGTGGTGCTGCCGGAGTTGGAAAAGAACACCGCCACATCCCCCGGCTTGGTCATGGTGATATAGGTAAGCTGGATATGCAGGTCGGCACAAAAGAATACATTCCGGTCTACGCGCAGCAGCTTGTAGTAGAGATCTTCGGCCACGACCCCGGAAGCGCCCACGCCGAACAGCCGCACGGCCGGTGCGCCGGCAATGCGGGCCGCCGCCTGTTCCAGCGCGGCGGTATCCTGGATCTGCGCGGTACTGCGCAGCGCCTGCACCGCACCGGCCTCCACCCCGCCGATGATATCCTGTACGCTGGCATAGACCCGCGTGTCCAGAAAATCCATACTGGGGGCGGACACTTCGGCACGCTGCTCATGCATCTGGGCAAACAGATTCTTTTTCAGGTCTTTCAGGCCGGAATAGCCCAGGGATTTGCAAAACCGCACCCACATGACCTGGCTGACGCCGCTCTTTTCCGCCAGGGTGGCGATCGGCTCGTCGAACACCGAACTCAGGTTCTGCAGAAAATACCAGGCCACCTTCTGTTCCGCAGGGCTGAGCGTATCATAGACGCTTCGTGTTTTGATCTCGATGTCCGTCATTGGACGAGCCTCCTTACCAGGTGATTTTTCCCATGACCACAGGATGCCGCGCACCCGTGGCGCCGGGGGCGTTGTTGCACACCCCAAACAATGCTTCGTTGGCCAATATGGCAAAGGCCACCGCTTCTTTGGAATCGGAATCCAGCCCCAGATCCTCGTTGGTCACCACCCGGCAGCCGGGCAGAGCCTGCCGCAGATGCTCCATCAGCACCGGGTTGCGGCTGCCGCCGCCCCCCACGATCAGGTGGGTCGGCCGATCGGGGCACCAGTCCTCCACCGCCCGGCGGACACATTCCGCGGTAAAGCGGGTGGCTGTGGCCAGCGTGTCGGCCAACGACACGCCCCGCCCGGCCGCCTCGGCGCACAGCCGGTCCACATAGGCCGCGCCGTACCGCTCCCGCCCGGTTGTCTTGGGCGGACGGCGCTGCAGATAGTCGTCCCGCAGCATCCAGGCAAGCAGCGCCGGGTCCACACGCCCCGCGGCCGCCAGGCGGCCACCGTCGTCGTAGGTCTGGGTGCCGCCGGTGATCCGGAAAGCCAGGGCATCCATGACCATATTGCCCGGGCCGGTATCAAAGGCGTAGACATCCTCCAGGCGGCAGCCGGCGGGCAGCATGGTGATATTGCCGATCCCGCCGATGTTCTGCAGCGCCACCGTCTCGGTCTCACTGCGATACAGAAGGTATTCCGTATAGGGAACCAGCGGCGCGCCCAGGCCGCCCGCCGCCATATCCCGCACCCGGAAATCCGACACCACCGGGCAGCCCATCCGTTCGGCAATGACCGAGGCCTCCCCGATCTGCAAGGTACTGCGCTGGGTATCGCCCAGGTATTCCTCCGGTTCAGGAATGTGCCAGACCGTCTGGCCGTGGCTGCCCACGAAGTCGATCCGATCGGGCGAGATCCCCGCCTGGCGGCAGACTGCCTCGCAGGCGTCGGCCAGCAGCGCCCCCAGACGGAAATTCAGCCGGCACAGTTCCGCCGCGCCGCCGAAATCGCCCGACGCCACCTGCAGGATCCGCGCCCGCACCTCCGCCTCAAAGGGCAGAAAGGCGAACGCCAGCTGCCGCACCCGGGTGGAGGTGCCGCAGCCTTCCAGACGCACCAGCGCCGCGTCCACCCCGTCGGCTGAAGTACCGCTCATCAAACCAATGCCCAGGCGCGCGGGCCGGGCCGTCAACGCTTCCCATTGTTTCATGGTCAAAACGCCTTCTTTCTTTTTACTATACCATACCGGGAACGGTTTGTCGATTTACACCGGACAAAAACGCGGAGAGGACCCATCGCCCCCTCCGCGCGTTTTGTTCTGCCGGGTGGATATCGTCAGCCCTTCAGGCCGCCGAGGGCAATCCCTTCGACGAATTCCTTCTGCAAAAAACAGTACAGGATAAAGGGCACCGAAAAGGAAACGGTGGCGGCCGCCATAGTGGGGCCGTAGTTCGTTTCAAAATAGCTGGTCAGTGTGGACATGGCCACCGTCAGGGGGTACATTTCGCTTTTGGTGGTGCAGATCAGCGGCCACATGAAGGAGTTCCAGGCGGAATTGAAGGTAAATACCGTCAGGGTGATGACCGCGGGTTTGACCATCGGCAACACGATCCGCAGAAAGATCCCCAGTTCGCTGCATCCGTCGATCTCGGCCGCCTCCATCAACTCGTCGGGCACGCCGTGGATAAACTGACGCATCAAAAACACACCGAAGGCGCCGATCAGGGGGATGACCAGCGCGATGTAGGTGTTCATCAGATCCAGCTGCCGCATCATGACAAACAGGGAGATGAACACCACCTGCGTGGGGATCATCATGGTGGCCAGCACGATATTGAACAGCAGGCCCTTGCCCCGGATGGGCTTTTTCTCAAAGCCGTACGCCATGGTGCAGGACACCAGATTGACCAGAATACAGCCCAGCACCACCACGATCACGCTGTTGAGCAGCGGTCGGGCAAAATCCCGGCTGACGAACAGGTACACATAGTTGGAAAAGTCGGTGAAATCAATGTCGCTCCAGCTGATATACAAGGTAGGTGAATCGGTAAAGGACACCAGCACCATGTAGATCAGCGGCGCCACGCAGAGCACCGCAAACAGGGTCACGAGGACCGTGCCGATCCAGAAACGCAGGGTCCGGGTATCGGATTTGACCATGGCTCAGTCCTCCTCCTTGAAGAATTGCTGCTCCACCAGATGGATCGCCAGGATCACCAGCAGCAGCAGGATCGCGATGGCGCAGGCATAGCCGATGCGCCGGTCCTGGAAGGCGTAGGAATAGATCACATAGGCGATGGTGGTAGTGGCAAACCCGGGCCCGCCGCCGGTGAGTTTGTAGACCAGATCAAACGCCTGGAACGACCAGATCACCCCCAGGGTGACCACCATGTAGGTGATCGGTTTGAGGATGGGCACAGTGATATACCAGAATCGCTGGCGAGGGGTGGCGCCGTCGATGATGGCTGCCTCCTTCACCTCCACCGAAATATTCATGATGCCCGCATAGAAAATGACCATAAAGTAACCGGCGCTCTTCCACACCGCCACGACCGCCACACAGATCAGGGCGGTACCGGCGTCGCCCAGCCAGTTGACCGAATCCAGGCCAAACACGCCGATGATCTGGTTCAGGATGCCGCCTTTGGAGTTGTAGATAATGCGCCATACCGCCGCGGCCGCCACATAGGATACCAGGATGGGGATAAAGATCACGCCCCTCAAAAACTTGCCGTAGCGGCTATTCAGAAAGTTGGCCAGGAAAGAGGCCGCAAGCAGCGACACGATGGTTTGCAGAGGTACGGTGATGATCACGTAGATTACCGTATTGACCAGCGCCTTGCGCAGCTGAGTATTGGTGAACACCTTGACATAATTGGAAAATGCGATAAACTCCGGCGCCTGGGCCAGGTTGTAGTCGGTAAAGCTGTAGTACAGGGTCATGAAAATAGGCAGGATGCAGAATACCGTCAGCACCACCATGCCGGGCAGAATATAGGCCCAGCCATACAGCTCTTGGCGATGGCGCCGGGTAAGGCGTGTCCGCGTTCGTTTTTCTCCGTTCATGGTAATCCGTCCTTCTTGCAGTATGGGCAGCCGCGGCCCCTAAAAGGAAAGGCCGGGCACTGACGGCGAGCGCCAATGCCCGGCTTGCGCGGCTTTGAGCGATGGTCCGTTAGGACTTGATCTGCTCGTTGTAATAGGTCATGGTCTCGTCAATGACCTCCTCGGGCGTGAGAGAGCCGGTCAGCATCAACTGAATGTTCTGCATCATGGTGTTCTCAAAGGAGGTGGATCCCTCAAAGGCGGGAACCACATACATCACGTCGGAGTGTTCAGCGTACATGGACTGGAAGGGTTCCGGCTCCTCATAGGTGGCGTCCTTGGTGACGGAAGCCATGCCGTAGACCTCGGAGTGGTACGCGTCCATAACGGGGCCGCTGGTCAGATACTTGATCAGCTTGGCGGCCAGTTCCTTATCCTCGCAGTAGTTGGCAATGCCCAGCGAGTTCACGGCGATCTTGGTGCCCAGACCGGCGGGGCCTTCCATGGACAGCACGCTCTGCCAGTTGACCCCGTTCTCGGTGAAGGTAGACGCATTGCCGGTGCCGGCCACGATGATGGCTGCCTCACCGCTGACAAATTTTCCCGGAGGGTCGTCCATGGAGGTGATGCTGTCGTCAAAGATCCCCTCGTCCTTCATCCGCTTGATGAAGTTCAGGGCCTCCAGCGTAGCCTCGCTGTCCATGTTCAGTTCGCCGTTCTCATCCAGCACGGTGCCGCCAGCCTGGAAGAAGTAGGGCCAGAAGCCGGTCATCAGAGCGGAGGTGCCGTTGGAGGCGCCCCAGGGCTGGATAAAGGGCCACACGTCGGGATTGGATTCTTTGATGGCTTTGCAGACGTCGAACAGTTCATCCCAGGTGGTGGGCAGTTCGGTGATGCCGGCGGCCTCCAGAATGTCCATGTTGAAGTACATGACGCAGGCGTTGCCCACCATCATGGGCAGGGTGCACATCTGGCCTTCCTCGTTGTAGGCCGCCTGATCCAGGTAGATGTAGTTCTCCCGATCCTCATCGGTGATGTACTCATCCAGCGGAGCCAGCAGGTCCGCGGCGATCAGATCGTACACCTCGGTGGTGTAGACCACGTCGGGACCGTCACCGGACAGCAGACCGGTGTAGATGGTGGTGACGTAATCGGTCCAGGAGAGGATCTCCAGGTTGATGGTGCAGTTGTTTTCCTCTTCAAAGCTGGCCAACTGCCCGGTCCAGAACTCCTCGTCGCTGGGGCCATCGCCAAACTGGTAGACCGGCAGCCACAGGGTCAGTTCCGTGGGCTCCGCGGGCTGCGCGGAACCCTGGGAAGTACTGCCTCCGGACGAAGATCCGGAAGCGCCGCACCCTGCCAGCACACCGGCCAGCAGCACAGCGGCAAGAACAAGCGCCAATAGTTTTTTCATGTCGTCCTCCTTGTCATGTATTGTGTAGACACGGCCGCTCCACCTTGCTGTACGGCCATATCTGCGGTTCCGTTCCCCTTGAGGCAATTATAGCACGCCCGGATGGCGTTGTAAAGAAACAAAAGTTCAATTTTACAGTTTATAATGTTTTATTCTTTCTTATTTGTGCAGTTTGCCCATCAAAGCGTAACCGGAATCTTTCCTGTAAAGGGGATCTTCCCCTGCAGGAAGGGCACCAGAGCCTCCAGAGACTGGGGGGTATATTCCCAGGCGGCAATGGCAGCGGCATGGGCCGGGGCGGATGCCAGATCATACGGGTCCCGCAGCGCCACCACCGCCATGGGGAGGCCGCACCCGCCCAGCGCCTTCATAAGCGCCAGCTGACCGGGACGCAGATGCCCGTTATAGCTGCCCATCCACACGCTGCTGGCTTCCCGGGCCGCTTGTACCGCGCGGGCTATCTTGCCCTCATCCGGGTCCTCGCCGGTGAGCAGGCAGTTCCCGCCCAGTGCCTGGGCCATATACGCCGGAAAGGCGGGTACCCCCTCCGGGCCGCTGGAAGCCAGTGTGGCCCGGTAGTTGGCACAACCGATAAAAACGGGGCGGGGGCCCAGAGGCGGCAGTTCTCCCCGCACCAGGGTAAAGGAAGCTTCCAGCAGGCGGCGGGCTTCCTGGCGGTCCGCGTCGGTACAGGCCGGGCCGGCCGCGGTTGCGGCAAACCGCTCTTTGGCGGCCAGGATCCGCGCCACCGAAGCATCCAGTTCCTCTTCGGGGAACTCCCCGCTCTCATAGCGCCGGCACAGTTCCCGGGCGGTGTCCCGGGCGTAGGCAGCCGTGTGGGACAGGAACACCAGATCCACCCCCGCGCCCACGGCGGCCACCGCCCCGTTAACGCTGCCGTAGTATTTGGCGATGGCGTCCATCTCCATGCAGTCGCTCAAAATCAGGCCCTGGTGGCCCAATTCGCCCCGGAGCAGATCGGTGAGGATGCGCCGGGACATGGTGGCCGGAATGCGCTCAGGCTCCAGCGCCGGGAACAGAATATGGCTGGACATGATCGCCGGCACGCCGGCCTCGACAGCCGCCCGGAAAGGCAGCAGTTCGCAGGACTCCAGTTCCCGCCGGGACTTGGTCACGCAAGGCAGCCCCAGATGCGAGTCCACCGCCGTATCCCCATGGCCGGGGAAATGCTTGGCGCAGGGCAGGACCCCCTCCTCCGCCGTGGCCCGCGCGAAAGCCAGCGCGCGCGGCGCGGCGGCGCGGGCTTCGTCGCCAAAACTGCGCACCCCGATCACCGGATTGTCGGGGTTGGAATTTACGTCGAACACCGGCGCCAGATTGCAGTTGATCCCCACGCTGCGCAGTTCCCGGGCTACGATGCGGGCGGCGCGGGCCGGCGCGTCCGGGCCGGCGGCCGCCAGCGCCATGCCGCCCGGCGTATGGGGCAGATCGGCGGTGAGCCGGGCCACCACGCCGCCCTCCTGATCGATCGTGATCAAGGGCGGCACGCCGGTCTCTGTCAGGATCAGGTCGCGTATCTCTCCGCACAAGCGAGCCAACTGGGCGGAACTTTCTATGTTGCGGCGGAACAGGATCACATTGCCCACCGCGCTCTCCCGCACCAGCGCGCGAAAGGAGTCGTCCACCCGCGTGCCAGACAGGCCCGCCACGATGCGCTGGCCGACTTTATGCTTTCTGTCCATGGCAGCTCTCCTCCTTATGCAGATTCAGCGCCTGGGCCACCCGGCCGCCCGCCTGTTCCAGAAGCGCCGCCGCCTGGGGCGCGTTCAGGCTGCACAGCAGCATCACGATGGCCGTCTTGGCCGAATACTCACAGCTTTCCAGCGCGGCGCGGGCTTCATCCTCCCCCACGCCGGCCGCGTCGCAGACGATCGACACCGCCCGGCGCACCAGCTTTTCGTTGCTGGGCTTCACATCCACCATCAGGTTGCCATACACTTTGCCCAACCGGATCATCGCACCGGTGGAGATCATATTCAGCACCATCTTCTGGGCGGTACCGCTTTTCATGCGGGTGGAGCCGGTGATGACCTCGGGGCCGGGTTCCACCGCGATGGAGATATCGGCTTCGGCGTTCATCGCGGACCCCGCGTTGCAGGTGACCGCCACTGTAACGGCTCCCCGCTCGGCGGCCAGACGCATCGCCCCCAGCACATAGGGGGTGCGGCCGCTGGCCGCGATCCCCACCAGCACGTCCTTTTCCCCGATATTCCTGGCCGCCAGATCGGCGCGGCCGGCTTCAGCGTCGTCCTCCGCGCCCTCCACCGCCTGAAATACCGCCGGTTCACCGCCGGCAATGATACCCTGCACCATCTCCGGATCGGTGGAATAGGTAGGCGGGCACTCCACCGCGTCCAGGATGCCCAGCCGCCCGGAAGTGCCGCAGCCGCAGTAGAGCAGCCGCCCGCCCCGTTCCAGAGCCCCGGCGACCGCGTCTACCGCCCGGGCGATGGGCTCCAGCTGCTTTTCCACGGCATAAGCCACTTTTTTGTCCTCGTCGTTGATCCGCCGCACCATCTCCAGCGTGGAAAGCCGGTCAATGTCGGCGGTATTGGGATTGCGCTGCTCCGTTGGCAGCTGATTCAGTTTCAGCATGGTGGTTCCTCCCTGTTCAGGCGATCCTTTTCCCGCAGCAGCGCCTCATGGACGGCGGCGCGGAATCCATTCATGTTGGCAACGGGCGGCGTGTCGGAATACAGGCGATTGGTCAGGATCGCCATCCCGAAACCGCCCGCCCGGTCGATCCACAGGCTCGTACCGGTGAATCCGGTATGCCCGCATCCGGTGGGAAACGGCGCGCCGGTATGAAATCCCAGGCACCGCCCTCCGCAGCCTGGCTGCGGCTGCAAAGCGCGCAAAAATACCGGGTCCTCCGTGCGCAGATAGAATGTTCCCAGTTGTGCCAGCGCCCGCGCGGTGGCAAACAGCCCCGCATGGCCGCTGATCCCGTGAAAAAAGTACCGGGCGTTTCCGTCGTTGGGCAGTCCGATCACATCCTGCCGGTGAGGGCAAAAACCGGAAAACGCGATCCCCTTCTCCCGGCACATCCGCTCCTCGACACCATTGTCCCGGCAGGAAGGGACCAGCGGCAGGGTTTGCGGGGGACAGAAACACGCCTCCCCGATCCCCAGCGGGCGGCAGACCAACCGCTCGATCGCCTGATCGAACGCAAGCCCGGAAACGCGGCAGACGATCTCCCGCAGCAACATAAATCCCAGATCGCTGTAGACCATTCCCGTCTCCGGCGGGGTCTCCCGCAGCACCGCTTCCAGGATCACCGGAAAGGGGCGGCCAGCCTGATGATCGGCGTAAAACGGGTACCACGCCGGCAGGCCGGCGGTATGGGTGAGCAGCATTTGCACGGTGACGTCCCGCAGGCGCTCGGCCAAAAAGCCGGTCAGTTCCAGCCGGTTTGCCGCGCGGTCATCCAGGGCAAGCGTTCCGCGGCGCACCAGTTCCAGCACCGCCGTCGCCGTAAACACCTTGGTCAGCGAGGCGCAGTCAAACCAGCGGCCGCCCTCGCCCTGAGTGGCCCGCACCGGCCCGACCCCCGCCCGGGTAAACACGACCCACTCGCCATACGGGAACACACCGTCGCGCACGCCCTGTTGCATCACATCAAGCACGCACATGGCAAAGTTTCCTCTTTTCTTTTGGAAAGAAATATTGTATCATAATATCAATCTCTTTAGAAATATTATATCAACTTCAGTTCCAGAATGCTATCACGCAAACTGCACAGAAAAGCGGCTCTATTTTTGGAAATTCTTGAGGAGGTATTTGCCATGAAGATTCAGGACGTTCGCCTGTACATCCTGCGGGCGCCGCTGCGCACCCCCTTCAAAACAGCGCTGCGCACCGTAGACCGGATCGAGGATCTGGTGGTGGCGGTGGAGACCGACACCGGTGAGACCGGATGGGGCGAAGCCCCGGCTACCGCGCCGATCACCGGCGATACTTTGCACGGTATTGCCTGCGCGGTGCGAGATCACATTGCCCCCCGCATCCGGGGGCTGGAGATCGAGCGGCTGGAGCAAGCGACCGACGCGGTGCAGAATGCCCTGGTACACAACACCAGCGCCAAAGCCGCCGTGGACATCGCGCTGCACGATCTCTACGGCAAACGGTGGGGCGCGCCGCTGTGGTCGCTGCTGGGCGGCTGGCGCAGCGAGGTGGAGACCGATGTGACCATCAGCCTGAACGATCCCGCCACTATGGAGCGGGATGCCCGCCAGGCCATTCAGGATGGATTTCGTATCCTGAAGGTCAAGGTCGGGACGGACGCGGAGGACTTGCGCCGGGTAGAGGTGGTTCGCCAGGCCGCCGGGCCGGACGCGGTGATCCGGGTGGACGCCAACCAGGGCTGGACGCCCAAACAGGCGGTGCGGCTGATCCGGGAGATGGAGGCCAGGGGCCTGGAACCGGAACTGGTGGAACAGCCGGTGCCGGCCGCCGATCTGGAAGGGCTCAAATTTGTGACCGACCATGTGCGCACCGATATTCTGGCGGACGAAGCGGTATTCGGCCTGCGGGACGCGGTGCGGCTGATCCGGATGCGGGCGGCGGACCGGATCAATCTGAAGCTGATGAAAACCGGCGGCATCACCGGCGCCGTAAAGATCTGTGCCCTTGCCGAGGAATTTGGCATCCGCTGCATGATGGGCTGCATGCTGGAAGCCAACGTGGCGGTGACCGCCGCGGCGCATCTGGCGGCCGCCAAAAAGAACATCTCTCTCTCGGATCTGGACGGGCCGGCTCTCTGCGCGGCGGACCCGGTCCGGGGCGGCGCCCGGTTTGAGGGAGGGCGTATCACCCTGCCTAACGCGCCCGGGCTGGGCATTGCGCGCATCGAGGGTCTGGTGCCGTATCCGGGCTGACAGCGGGCAAGGCCGGCCCGGCTGGAAAAATCCGCCCGGCGATGCTATACTGGGGGAGATTCATCCGCCGCACCGGCGGAACACCGGATCAGGCACCGCAGGGAGGTTTTTGCATGGAGATTGTGGAGATTCTCAAACGTCCGGAGGGATACGACGGTCAGAACCGCGGCATCCCGCCCCAACTCAAGGCCCGCGCCCAGCGGCTGTGCTGGGAATACAACCAGACCGCCCCCGATGAGACGGAGCGGCGGCGGGCGCTTTTGGAAACGCTGCTGGGCAGCTGCCATCCGCTGACCTTTATCGAACCCGCCTTTCATTGTGATTACGGGTTCAACATCCATACCCACGGATTGACGGTGATCAACTGCAACTGCACCATTCTGGACACATCGCCGGTGCAGATCGGGGCGGGCGCCTTTATTGCGCCGGGCGTTTGCCTGAGCTGCGCCGGCCATTCCCTGGACCCGGCGCAGCGCTCCCAGGGGATCGGCACCTCCCGGCCCATCACGCTGGAGGATGACGTGTGGATCGGCGCGGGGGCGGTGGTCTGCGGCGGCGTGACCATCGGCAGGGGGTCGGTGATCGGCGCGGGCAGCGTGGTCACCCGGGACATCCCTGCCGGCGTGGTGACGGCCGGCGTCCCCTGCCGGGTCATGCGCCCCATCACCGAAGAGGACCGCATCCCGCCCCAGCAGCTGGCATTTTGAAACAACGCAAAAAACCGTGCGGTTTTCTCATCGAAAACCGCACGGTTTTTTGTAAAAAAGGGCCTGTTGCCCACCCGCGATCGTTTTGGGTTCTCTTCTCCGAGGGCGGAGAAAACGGCGCTTACACCGGCACCGCCGCCAGCACCTGCCCGATAGGGGCCGCGATCACCAGATCCGCCCGGGCGTCCTGGGGGGTGGGGGTCTTGTTGATGACAACCATCCGGCCCTGGTACCGCTCCACCAGCCCCGCCGCCGGGTAGACCGCCAGCGAGGTCCCGCCCACGATCAGCAGGTCGGCCCCGGCGATGTCCGCCATAGCGCCGGCCAGGACCCGCTCATCCAGCGATTCCTCATAGAGCACCACGTCCGGACGGATCATTCCGCCGCAATCGCACCGGGGCACGCCGGTGCTTTCCAGAATGGTCCGCAGCGGGTAGGCTTTTCCGCAGCGCACACAATGGTTGCGGTGCACGCTGCCGTGCAGTTCCCACACCCGGCGGCTGCCTGCCGCCTGGTGCAGCCCGTCAATGTTCTGGGTGACCACGCTGGTAAGCCGCCTTTGCTTTTCCCACCGGGCCAGCGCCTGATGGGCCGGGTTGGGCTTTGCGTTCGGGGCCAGCATCCGCTGCCGGTAAAAGCGGAAAAACTCTTCCGGCATCCGGGTCAGGAATGTATGGCTCACTATCTGCTCCGGCGGCCAGGGCCATTCCTGGGCGTACAGCCCGTCCTGGCTGCGAAAATCCGGGATACCGCTCTCGGTGGAGACCCCCGCCCCGCCGAAAAACACCGCGGAACGGCTGGCCTTCAGCCATTCCCCCAGCTGCCGGACCGCCTGTTGCTCCACCATAAACCACCGCCTCCTTTTTTTCAGTATACCACGCGGCCGCAAAGCTGCAAAGAGCCGTCTTGCGCCGGGGCGGCGCGGGATGGTAGAATAAAAAGAAAAAACGCGGAGGGGATACCCATGATGGACACAAAAGAGGCCCTGCAGCGCATGGCGGAGGGCCGGCTGTATATCTCCATGGACGAAGGGATCCTGGCGGTGCAGCTGGACTGCCTGGAAAAACTCTACGATTTTAACGCCACCCGCCCCCATGAACTGGAAAGGCGGCGGGCGATGCTGGCCGGGATGTTGGCCGAGATTGGGGAAAACTGCTATGTGGAACCTCCCCTGTATGCCAACTGGGGCGGGGCGCATGTGCATTTTGGTAAAAACGTCTACGCAAATTTTGGCCTTACTCTGGTGGACGACGGCCATATCTATGTGGGGGATAACGTGAAGTTCGGCCCTCGGGTGACGGTGGCCACCGCCGGCCATCCCATCGACCCGGAACTGCGCCCCACCGGCTTGCAGTACAACGCCGACGTACACATCGGGGCCGGTGTATGGGTGGGTGCGGGGGCGGTGATTTTGCCCGGCGTGACCATCGGGGAGAACACGGTGGTGGGCGCGGGCAGCGTGGTCACCAAAGACCTGCCCGCCAACGTAGTGGCGGCGGGCAATCCCTGCCGGGTGATGCGCCCTATCGGCCCCCGGGACAAGGAGACCTACTTCCGGGGCCGCCTCATCGACGTGACCCTGGCCGATCTGACCTGAATACGCAAAAAGGAGAGGGGGATCCCCTCTCCTTTTTTCCGCAACCGGCCGGTTCACCGCAGCATGGCGCTGCGGTTGACCACCCCGGCGCTGTACAAAAACAGCACGTCCTGGTCGGTAAAGGTCAGGTACTGAGGCAACAGGCTGCTGGCCAGATACCGGATGTCCACCAGCGTGACGGTGCGGTACTCCTCCAGCAGCAAGGGCGCCAGCGCACTGGCGAAACTGTCCCGGAAAATGACGAGTTCCCGGTCGGTCTTTGCCCCGGGGCTGGTGATGGTGATGAGCGGGCTGGCCCCGTGCAGGAACAAATCGTAGGGCACATCGGTCTCCAGCGCGTCCACGGTATAGACGGCGGCGTCATCCGGGTTTTGGATATCCTCCGCCCGGGCCGCGTCGGTGGCGGCGCTGGTGAGCCAGGTCACCGTCTCAGCAGGGGTATCCGCCGGGATGCGGTCCCGATAGGCTCCCACGAACCCGGTACCGGTATGGGCGGTAAAGTCCTCCAGCCGCACCGAAAAGTCCATCGCCTCCCCCAGCGCGTCCAGAACCTCTTGCAGGGATTCCTGCCGCCAGTGGCCATCGGTCTTATAGTAATCCTCCCGGGTCAGGGCCCCTGTCAGGTCGATCTGCCGCCAGCCCTCCAGACCGGACGCCGCCGTGCGGAACAGCAGCGGATAATCGGTATCGGTCCAGCCCGCGCTTTGCAGGTAATACCCCTTGTCCGGCACGATGGCCCAGAACACCCGGTTTTCGTCGGTCAGATACTCCTGCCGCAGGCTTTGCAGCTTCGCCGCAAAATTCTCCGCCGAGCGCACATCGGTCTCCCCCAGGTCCTCTGCCCACCAGCCGTCCACCTGGTACATGCCGTCGGCATCGGGAGTACGGGTCAGCTGCCTCCACAGAGCCGCCGCCGGGCGCCAGAGCACCACCGCGGCCGCAACGAGGCAGGCCGCCGCCAGGGCGGCGGCCCGCAGCCATTTTTGGTTCATCACGCCTGGGCCAGCGCCTCAAAGCTGGCGGTCAGCGCGTCGGCGGTGGCCTGGTCAGCCATGACCATAAAGACCACGTCCCCGATCACGGCGGTGTTCACCGTTTCCGCCTCCACACAGATCCACTTGCGGGGATCCACCTTCTCCTTGACGCTGTCGGCCAGGACCTGGGCGCCGGCGGCGTCGTTGGCCCGCAGCACAGCCATCGAGTAGGCAATGCTGCCCACCATGGATTCGGACACCGCGCCCTCTTTGTATTCGCTGCGCTCCACGCCCACCATATAGGTGGAGTTGTCCTCGGTGATCTCACTGGTGGCGAGCATCATGGGGTATTCCAGATCCTCGGGCGCGCCGGCATAGATCTTGTCAATGATCTCGCTGGGGGTCCCCTCCAGGGTCATGGCAGGGGCGGAACTGCTGCCGCTGTTGCTCATGCTGCTGCCGCTGTTGCCGGCAGCACCGCAGCCGGCCAAAGCCAGCAGGGCCAGGATCAGAGCCATCAGAACCGAAATCTTTTTCATTGTGTTTTCTCCTTTTGTTTTGTTTGATAAAGCCGCGCGGCAAGCCGCCTTACCGGTAGGGTTCCCCGCCCGGGGCCGTTCCATGCGCCGCATCGGGCGGTTTCACGGTCAATACGCCCGGTACGTCGGGATTATTGCGCGCGCGGGAAATTTTTTCTCAACAAACGCAAAAGGAACCCAGGGTGTTTGCCCCGGCCATGCCTCCTTGCCGCCCCTGCGGCGCAGCCGGCATATCCCTTGGGTCATGGTGCCCATGGGGCAGAACGCGCACCAGGTGCGGGGCCGATACAGCAGCATCACGATCAGCCCGATCAGCAGCGAGGTGAGCATCAGGCTGTAAAAGCCGAAGCTGAACTGCGCCACCCAGTCCGGCACCGTACCGGCGGTATAGGTCCATCCCCAGGGCACCCGGAAGGTCCAGAACAGTTTGATCGCCTCCCGCAGCGAAGCGGCCCCCGCCGCCACCAGCCAGGTCTGAAACAGCATATTGGCAAACATCGCCAGGAAAAAAACCAGGAACCCATAGCGGAACCAGCGGGATACCAGCCAGCGGGGGGCACTTTTCCCCCGGGAACATTTCAGCCGCCCGCCCAGCAGCGAAAACAACTGGCCGCGCCCGCACAGATTGTTGCAAAAGAATTTGTTGCCGCCCACCAGCGCAAACACCAGCGGCAAAAAGAAATCGATCATCCCCAGCCAGGCAAACAGAATGTTGAAAAAGCCCAGCCCGAAAAACAGGATCGACCACAACCAGAGAAAATCATACCAGTGCTTTGTTTTCATTCTGCCACCTCCCGCGCCACCAGAGAAATGCAATCGGCCGGGCACACGCGGGCACACCGGCCACAGCCCACGCAGAGTTCCGGGTCCACCAGCGCCTCGCAGCCCCGATCCACCCGCACCGCGCCGCGGGGGCATTCCTTCACGCACGCCCCGCAGGCCACGCAGCGGCCGCCGTCCGGGCGGGCATACCGTTTGGAACGATTCATCCTGTCCGTCTCCTCCTTTTCCTCGCCATAGCCTGTATTCCGGCTATATCGTTGTGAGTATAGCAAACATGGCCGGCTTGCGTATGTGACCCTATCACACAAACCGGCTCCCGGCGGCGGGCAAGGAAAAACCCCGGTATCAAGCCATTTTCAGCTTAATACCGGGGTTTTCATTTTGGTGGGCGGTAAGGAACTCGAATCCTTACAAAATCGCTCTATATAGCCATTTGTAAGCATCACTGTGCTTTTACTGTGCTTTTCGCTGTCAAAAATCGGTGTCATTCAAGGCCCGCGCCGCTTCCGCCAGCTTCTTTTCCCGTAGCTCTGCATACACGTCCATGGTGGTGCTTATCTGCGCATGACCAAGCAAGCCCTGGGCGGTCTTTTCCGGTATGCCGGCTTCAAACAACAGGGTAGCGTATGCGTGGCGGAGCTGGTGGGGTGTCACATCCAGGCCGGCCCGGCGGCAGCGGTCCAGCAGGCAGTAATAGGCTTTCTTGCTCATGGGCTGCTCACCGCCAAATACAAAGGCGCTGGCAGGCCCCCTGTGGGGCTCCAGAATCGTTTGCAACCGTTTCAGGTATATCACGCTACGGCGGCCTGCGTCGCTTTTGGGGGCCTTTATTTGACCCTGGTTGCGGCCGGCATAATACAGGGCGTTTTCCACCCGTATGGTCTCCGCCTGCGGGTCTACATCCCGCCAACGCAGCGCCAGGGCCTCCCCCAGCCGTAAGCCGGAGTACATGAGGAAATTAAGCAGCAGCCCGTCCGGGGTGTCCGCCATTGCCTTGATCGTCTCTATCTGCGCCGGCGTGGGCATTTTCCGCCGGGCCTGGGGCAGCTTGTCCGGCAGCTTCACCAGGGCGGCGGGATTCTGCATCACGTTGAAGGTCTCACAGGCAAAGGCGCATATACCCCGGAGCACAACAAAGTGCTGGTTGACAGTCCGGCGGGCGTACCCACGGCGGGCCAGGCGCTCCAGATACGCCTTGACCGCCACCGGCGTGAGCCCCTTGACAGGATCGCCGCCGAACTGCTGCACGGCCCGTCGCATGGCCAGCTTGTAATTGGAGACGGTGTTGGGTGAGAGACGCGGCTCTTTGTCCTCCCACCACGCGCCCGCCACCGTCTCGAAGGTGGGGCCGCTTTCCTCCTTCTCCCGGTACGCGGCGATTTTTCGCATCACTTCGCGGGTGCTCTTTGCCCGGAACGCCACGCGTTTGCCGTTGATCGTCAGCTTCTTCTCATAGAGGCCGTCGGGCCTTTTATACATCTTTTCAGCCATCCCCACGCCTCCTTTGCCAAACTCACTCGAGATCCCGCAAATCGTCCGTCAGCCCGTTCGGTTGGCGGTCTTTTTTGCTTGCACTTTTTTGCCGTTTCGGGGTTATATGTTTATCCTCTCGGACGGGTCAATCCCCAGCAGCTTCTCCACCTCGTGGCGGCGAACGCGCCAGAGAGAGCCGACCTTGCACCCGTCCAGCTCACCCATCCGCAGGCGGCGGCGCACAGTGGCCTCCGCACACTGGGCAATGGCGGCGTACTGCGCCGTGGTGAGCAGCTCCGGCAGACGCCGGGGGTCGAGGGTGTTTCGCGTTGGGCGTTTGGGCATTGTTGTCAGCTCCTTTTATTTTCACAGCCGTTCCGATAGGTGTTATTCCTTGGTCAATTCGTCATTCTGAACATAATCCGCGCGGTATCTGGATATTTCCGTAAGCTCTTGTAGGCGGTCAATAGCAACCTGTTGGCCCCTGTAATTGAGTAGTGAATACAGACGCAAAAGTTCTCGCTTGTCCTCACGTGCATACTTAGCCGCTTCTAGGTCGATTTCGCCAATGCCTTCAATTCCTCTCAAAAGCATGTCCTCGGCATTGTCCAACTCCTCCACCGTCAAATGAAGAGCGTTCGCGATGAGGCGCCAGTTTTTCGCGCTAGGCTTTCTTTTCCCAGATTCATATTGTCGCACGGTAATCACCGCAATGCCAGCTTTTTGAGCTAATTCAGCTTGAGTGATTTCCGCCCAACTCCTCGCAATCTTGAGATTTTTCCCGTAGTCCATAGGCACATCCTCACTTTCCATACTTAGGATAACATGCGCCAAAAAAATATTCAATAGCATCTTGATATATTCATTAGAATCCCTTATAATAGATTCATAAGAATAACAAGCATTGAAATGGGGCGTATTCCGTGAAGCTTAACCGCGAAAAGTTATTGATTGCTATGGCCAGGGCTTGCATGGGCGCGCAAGACATCTGCTCAAGCGCCGAAATGCCTCGTCCCACAGTTAATAACGCTCTCTCGGGACGTAGCATTTTGCCCGAAACAGCTGGGAAAATCGCCCGCGCCCTAGGCGTAGACGTGACCGAGATCATGGAGGATAACCAGCCTTGACAAGTGATGATTTCAACGAGCTGCTGAACGGCATAGAGACGCCGGAGGCCCTGCTGGCGGCTGGCCTGCCCGCCAAGGTGCAAGAGCTGCCGGACAAGGCCCAGCAGCAAGCCGCGATTGCAAGCGCCCTTGCCCTGGCGGAATCGTTTGGAATCCGCCAGAAGATTGCGGACCAGATCGTAAACGGGTATGGCCGCCAGCAGGGCGTGGACGTTTTCGGCCGGGCGGAATACCTACAAGAGCGTCACCTGACCTTGACCGTATTCTCTGCCCGAGAGCTGCAAGACAAGGATATAACCCCGCCCCGTTTCTTTGTGGAGGGCTTTCTCCCCCAAGGGCTGGCGCTGCTGGCGAGCCCGCCCAAGTACGGCAAGAGTTGGTTCGTGCTTGACCTGTGTCTTTCCGTGGCTGATGGGCGGCCGTTTCTCGGGCACAAGACCAATAAGGCGGAGTGCCTATACCTGGCCTTGGAGGACGGAGAGGGCCGGCTTCAGGACCGTATGAACAAAGTGTTGGCAGGAGATCGTGCGCCGATGGGTTTTTACTTTTCGACCCGGTCCGAGGATGTTGCCGGTGGGCTGCTGGAGCAGCTTGACGATTTTCTCGCCAAGAAGCCCAGCCTGGGCCTGATCGTGATTGACACCTTGCAAAAAGTGCGCCGCTCCACATCCGGGAAAGAAAACGCATACGCCGCAGACTACCGGGACGCCGGGGCCCTCAAGGAATTTGCCGACCGAAGCCGGGTTTGCATCCTTCTGGTCCACCATTTACGCAAGATGGGGGACGATGGAGATCCCTTCAACCGTATATCTGGCACCAACGGCCTGTTTGGCGCTGCCGACACGGCCATGGTTATGACCCGGGAGAAGCGCGGCGACGCAAACACCTTGCTTTCTGTTTCAGCGCGTGACTTCGACGCCGAGGATAGTATCCTCACTTTCAACAAGCAGAGCTTTCGATGGGAGCGCCTGGGCAGCGCCGACGCCATAGAACAGGACGCCGCAAAGCGTGCCTATGAGGATTCCCCCATTGTGCTGACGCTGCGGGAGCTGCTGCGGGACACGCCGACCGGGGAATGGGTGGGCACCATGCGGGAGCTGATGGCGGCCGGCCAGGATATGACGGGGCGAAACCTGGCGGCCAGTGCCCGAGACCTTACCAACCGCATCAAGGCTCTTGACCATGACCTGTTTGAGTACGACCACATAGCGCACCGCCGAGTACACAACGGCACAGGCGGCGCAAAGCACCGTTTTTACCTATCAACCGTTGATTCGTTGCGACTAACCGTTGGTGGCGAACAGCAAAGCATGATTCCAGCATCAACGGTTCCCTTATAACGGGCGCGCGCGTACACGCGAACTGTAAATTTCACCGTTGATACCGTTGATATCGTTGATAACCGTTGATGGTGCTATCAACGATAACCAACGGTTGCAACGGTATCAACGGTACATATAGCAACCAACGGTGAACTGCCAGCAGCGGCCCATCACGGGCGCGCTATCGTGTCCACAAACTCACCCACCAACTACATATAGGAGGACCACATGACAAAGAAAACTGTTTCCCCTGACACCTTCTGCCCGCTGCTTATAATCGCGCACGCCATGACCGGCGGGCCCCGGAGCAGCCTGTGCAGTTCAAACTGTGCATGGTTTGACAGCACCCGCAACGCCTGCGCCCTTTCCGCACTGGCCGACAACTCGGAGCAGATCGCGGACGCCCTGGGCGAGATCGCAGGCCGCATGGACCAGAAGGGGGCCCAGTAATGCCCCGCGAGCTGCCCGGCTACCGCGACCAACTGGAAAGCGTGCTGGCGGCCTTTCCTGATCGGGAATGTTTGAACGTCCAGGACGTGGCCGCATACACCGGCATAGGCCGCAAGACCGCCGCCAGGATTTTCCCTTTTGTGGGGCACGGGGTGGGCCGGTACATCACCCGCACCAGCCTGGCCCGGGCGCTAGTGGACACTGACCGTCGGGACCGGTAGCACCCCCCCTGCGGGATTTCTCGCCAGAGTTGGAAAAAGCTACCCCCGCCAGTATGTTGCCGGAGCTGCTGGCGGGGCTCCCCCCCCCTGGGGGGCATACGCAGCGCCAGAACTTACGAAAACCTACGGTTCCCGCCTATATAGCCGAGCGCCAAAGAACCTGATAGAACCTGATATTTCTGCCTATATTGCCAGGGCGATAGAACCTAAAAAACTTAAGTTTTTTCGCCTATATCATCAAGGCGCAAAAACCCAGGAAAACCTAGGATTTCCGCCTATACATCCCGCCAGCAGCGCAAACGAAAAAAAAAGAGCCGCCCTCCCGGACGGCCCCAACCTATCGCCAGTATACCATGAACGGGAGGGCAGTGCAATGGAAGCAGAGGACAACATGAACCACAACGACAAGCCCGCAGCAGCCCCGGAAACAGGCACAAACGAGGCGCTGGCGGAAAAGGCCAAGGGTGGAGACCTGGACGCCCTGGCGGCTTTGTGGGCGCAAAATAGGCGGCTTCTGTGGGTCCTGGGCCGCCGGTACTACTTCCGGTATGAGCAGCAGGCCGTGGCCGCCGGCGTCACACTGGAGGACGTGGAGCAAGAAGGGTATTTCATCATCAGCGAGACGGTGCGCCTGTATGACCCGGCCAGAGGGGCCTTCACCACCATGCTGGGGTTGATTGCCCGGTATCACGTTCAAGATCTGGTTGGTTTGCGCAGGGGTCTCGGACGCGGCGACCCGCTGAACCGTGCCGCCAGCCTGGACGAGCCTGTGGCCATTGGCGAAGCCGAGGGCGACACCCTGGGCGAGCTGGTGCCCGACCCGGAGGCGGAGGCCGCGCTCTTGGACACGGACGAACGGCTCTACACGCAGCAGCTCCACAACGACCTGGAGGCCACCATGGAGCAAATACCGTCCCATCAGGCCGACACCCTGCGGAAAGTGTATTGGCAGGGTTACAGCTTCCGCCAGCTGGCCGAGAGTATGGGGTGCAGTACCGACAGAGCCCGCGCCACCGAGTACGCCGCCCTGGCCGCACTGCGCCGAAAGGCCCGCCACCTTCGAGCCTATCAGGATGAGATACGCACCGCCCACGCCTACCGTGGCACCGGCTTTGGTGCCTGGGCACACAGGGGCAGTGTGGAAGAACGCCTTGTGGAGAGGCAGGAGGAAAAAGAGCGCCGGCTGGCGGCTGCCAACACAAAGCACCTGGCCGAGCTGCTGGACCTGGACGTTGCGGAGCCGTGCGGGTTGCTGGACGAATGAGAGCACCGTCAACCATCTCCCCCCCCCCCGGCGGGTCGTATTTTAGACCCGGGGCGGAAGACCGCACGCCTCCCACACGAAAAACCGGCCGGGAAATACACGGGAGGGGGTGGGTCATGCGCGCGATCATATTGCGCGCGGATAGAGGAATAAAAGCCTGACTTCGCAAAATCTGCGAATACCAAGGCGTTTTTTGGCGAAAGAACACCATTTTTCGTGCGTTTTGAGCCTATGACCACGGCGCATGGATTTACAACGCCAGACGCACGCCCCCCAGGGTGATTTCATCCCCGGCGGGCCATTCCATACCGGCGGGGGTAACTTTTTCCCAACTCCGGGCCAAAATCCAGCGAAGGGGGGTATGCTTACATAAAGGCAAGCCGGGCGGTTTTGCTTTCTATCAAGGCGACACAACCAAACGCCACGCCCCCCCCGCGCGTGCGGTAAAATCTGGAATGTCTTGAACCCACGCGATAAAGGCGCGAAAACACCACCCCCCATTTTTGATGGGGGAGGGGGTACACGTGCCCAGGAGAGGAAAAAAGAACTCCACTCATCGGTCTACCATTGCCGTGGCCGGGCACTTGACTGGGGGCCTCCCCGCCACTTGGCTTTGAGCTTCACGCCGTCACTACGAATATTTTCTCACGGCCTGCATGGCCACACAGAAAAAGCCCCGCCGGGTGGCGGGGCTTTTTCGTGGTGTTTTTGGCTGGCGGTTGTCGCACGGTTCGACGCTGGCCGGCGCTGCATAGGGCTGGCGGCTTCGCCCTTTACGGCTTGATCGCTTCCATTAGCTCCACAAGCCACCGGGGGCGGCGGTTGCCGATGGGCAGTATCTCGCCGTTGCGGTACTCCGCCACCAATTCAAAGCCATTGTCGTTGTCAAAAAAGCGGGCTTCATCACAGTAAGGCAGCACCTTTGCCACGTCTGCAAAACGGTGGGCAAAACGGCTTTCCACATCCCGCCGGGGAATATCATGGCCGCCTTTGCGGACACGGTTCTGGATGCGCTGCAGGCTCTCCTGTACGGTGTCCAGGCCGATGTAGTACAGGCGGATGTAATACCCCTGTTCCCGCGCCCGGCGGGCCAGTTTGCGGGTGTAGCCGCCGGAGAGGGTCGTTTCCTGGGTGAAGCTGACCCCATCGGCCAGGGCGTGTTCCAGGCGCTCTACCGCCAGCTTGCCGCCCTCGTATTCATCCCCGCCAAGTTCAGCGGTGATCTTGTCCGGGTCCACAATAATGCCCAAGTCAGTGCGTTCGGCCTTGAGGGAGCCGGTGAGACTGGACTTCCCGCAGCCGTTCACGCCGCCGATGATGGTGTAGATTTTCATTGTCCGGCCTCGCTTTCACCCTGTTTGTCCCGTTCCATGGTCTCGTTGATCGCACGGCCCACAAAGGCGTTGAGACTTTCGCCCATAGCCTCGGCGTGGGCCTGTATTTCAGCTTTGCGGCCTTTCTTTACTACGATACGGAGACTATCGTAAGCCTTTGCGTTGTACCTGTTTTTTGCCACAGTGCTGGCCTTTGCTTTCCCTTCGTCCATCTTTTGCACCTCCATTCAAGCGGCCTTTTCCATTGTACCAAGTATACCACAAAATAAATACTTGTACAAGTACAAAAATACACAGATATACTTGTACAAGTTTGTCCATTTTGTTAATTGAATATACTTGTACAAGGTGCTATACTATAATCACAGGGACGGGAAAGGCACCCGGGAGAAGCCGTAAAAGCGGCCCCGGCCGAAAGCGCCCGATACGCCAGGCCATATACTTGTGAGCATAACCGGCAATAGACAAGAAGATGCCCGGCGGGGTGCCTGCCCTATCCCCCACAAACAGAATGGAGGTACGAACAATGACCCAAAAGACCATGAAGAAGAACCTGGCCGAGTACGCCGACCTGGCCCGCCAGATCGCGGAACTGGAGGCCCGCAAGCAGGCCGTGGCCGAGCGCATCAAGGCCGGCATGAACGGCCAGGAGGAAGTGGAGTGCGGCGGCTACATCGCCCGCAACAAGGCCGTGACCACCAGCCGCTTTGACGCCAAGGCTTTCAAGGCCGTGTATGGCTGCCTGTACAGCGACTTCTGCAAACCCCAGACCGTGCAGCGCTTCACCGTCGCCGCCACCGCATGAGAAAAGGCCCTTGTATCAACGCCGACCAAAGCCAGATACAAGAGCCACCAACACCCGCCGGGGCGGGTCCTATACCCAGTATAGCCCGCCCTGGCCAATTTGTAAAGAGAGGTTACAAGACTATGGACAAAGCGACCATCATTGACCAGATCGGGAACTACCTGGGAGCCGCCAGCGCGGTGGAGTGCAGCCTCGTGCTGACGTTTCTTCGGCACATGATCCCCGCCGGTGGGCAGGAGCCAGGGCACGGTTTCGTGCTTTCGAATCCCACCGCCGCCGAGATTGTGTACATTATCAACCGGAACGCCGACAACGAGCGATTTCTGCGGGAACTGCTCACCCAGGCCGTGGTGTATGAGCGCCTGCTGCACAAGGAGGGAGACAGCAGCAAGCCCTCCGGGAAAGTGTTTACGTTCACCCAGCCCGACGCGATCTCGATCGCGCACATCATGAGCAGGTGCCAGAACAGCCCCGTATTTCTCCACAAGCTGCTGGTCCACGCCATCAACGTTGAGGACCTCTACATTACCCACCCGCGCGGCCAGCAGCCCGCCAGCAAGTGACCCACCGCCCCGGCCCCGCGCCGGGGTCCGTGTCCGAATTTCCAGTTTTTTCCTGTGCCACTACTGTGCCATTTCTGTGCCGCCACCGCTGCCCACGGCTACCCACCGCAACACACGTCAAACAATGAAAAACCCCGGAAACAAGCCATTTTCGGCTCCATTCCGGGGTTTTCATTTTGGTGGGCGGTAAGGAACTCGAATCCCTGACCCCCTGCACGTCAAGCAGGTGCTCTACCAGCTGAGCTAACCGCCCATGTGAATCAGCCTGTTTATTATACCTGAAGCGGAGAAAAAATGCAAGGGGTTTTTGCAGATTTTTTGTGTTTGGCCGGTTGCCGGCACCTTCCGGGCGCGGCGCACTTGTAACCGGTACGGCAGGGCGCTATAATAAGGAAAAGTGTCAGGCAAATTTTGCCGGCCCGTGCGCCGGCATAGGGAGGGATTGGGAATGGATCATCCGATTTTTGGGTTTATCGGCTGCGGCAATATGGGAGGCGCACTGGCCCGGGCGGCTTGCGCGGGCCCGGCGGGGCCGGATCAGGTGCTGCTGGCCGACCATCACAAAGCGCAGGCTCTGGCTCAGGAACTGGGCTGCACCGCCTGCACCAACGAGGAGGCTGCGCAGCAGAGCGATTTTCTGTTTCTGGGGGTCAAGCCGCAGATGATGCGGGAGATGCTGGCTCCTTTGCAGCCGATTTTGGCCCGGCGCGCCGGGCAGCTGGTGCTGGTGAGCATGGCCGCCGGGCTGACCATCTCCACCATCCGGGAGATGGCCGGAGGCAATTACCCGGTGATCCGGATCATGCCCAACACCCCTGTGCAGGTGGGCGAAGGGATGGCGCAGTACGCGGCCGAGGATGTGCCTGACGCCCGGCTGCGGGATTTCTTGCAGGCAATGGCGAAGGCCGGCCGGTTCGACGCGCTGGCGGAACATCTCATTGACGCGGGCAGCGCGGTGAGCGGCTGCGGCCCGGCATACGTTTGCCTGTTCGCGGAGGCGCTGGCAGACGGCGGGGTGGCTTGCGGCCTGCCCCGGGACAAGGCGCTGCAGTACGCGGCCCAGACCCTGGCCGGCACCGCCCGGCTCATTCTGGAGAGCGGCAAACACCCCGGGCAGCTCAAGGACGCGGTGTGCAGCCCCGGCGGCAGCACCATCCAGGGGGTGCGAAAACTGGAGGTAGGCGGTCTGCGCGGCACCGTGCTGGAAGCGGTGATCGCGGCCTATGAGAAGAACCGGGAACTGGGCAAGCAGTAAGGAGCGGCGTTGATGCGTATCGTAGTTAAAGTAGGCACTTCCACCCTGGCCCACGCCACCGGCCAGCTGAATATCCGGCACGTACAGGCGCTGGTGCGGGTCTTGAGCGATCTGAAAAACGCCGGCAACCAGCTGATCCTTGTCTCCAGCGGGGCCATCGGTATGGGCGCCGGCAAGCTGCTGCTGCCCGGCCGCCCGGCCGACATGGCCACCAAACAGGCCGCCGCCGCGGTGGGGCAATGCGAATTGATGTATACCTATGACAAATTGTTCGGGGAGTACAACCACACGGTGGCCCAGCTGCTGGTGACCGGCGAGGACATCCAGGACGAGGACCGGCACAAAAATTTTGAGACCACCCTGAACCGGCTGCTGGAGCTGGGCGCGCTGCCCATCATCAACGAGAACGACACGGTCGCCACCCAGGAGATCGAGATTGGCGACAACGACACCCTGGGCGCGGTGGTGGCGGTGAGCGTAGGCGCCGATCTGCTGGTGCTGCTCACCGACATCAACGGTCTGTATACCGCCGACCCGCACACCCATCCCGAGGCAAGGCTGATCCCCCGGGTGGAGGTGCTGACCCCGGAGATCCTGGCGCTGGCCGGCGGGGCGGGCACCCGCCTGGGCACCGGCGGGATGGCCACCAAGCTGCGGGCTGCCCAGCTGGCGAGCGAGGCCGGGGTGGAGATGGTGATCGCCAACGGGGCCAATCCGGAGGTTCTGTACGACATTGTGGAGGGCAAACCGGTAGGCACCCGGTTCGCCGCCCGGAAGGAGGGCTGAGCCATGACCACGCAAGAGATCCTGCGGGCCGCCAAACGCGCCAAGGCGGCTTTTGCCGCCGCCGATACCGCCACCCGTGACCGGGCTCTGGAGGAGATGGCCGCCGCTCTGCTGGCCGACCGGGAAGCCATCCTGGCGGCCAACGAACAGGACCTGGAGGCCGCGCAAGGCTCCATCAGTACCGTAATGCTGGACCGGCTGCGGCTGACCGATGCCCGGCTGAAGGAGATGGCCGCCGGCATGCGGGAGGTGGCGGTGCTGCCCGACCCGGTGGGGCGGGTGCTGGCCCGGGTGGAACGACCCAATGGGCTTTTGATCGAGAAGGTCGCCGTGCCCATGGGGGTGGTGGCGATCATCTACGAGAGCCGGCCCAACGTAACCAGCGACGCGGCGGCCCTGGCGGTAAAGAGCGGCAATGCCTGCGTGCTGCGCGTGGGCAAGGAGGCCTGGCGCAGCGCTGACGCCATCACCCGGTCGATGCGCCGGGGCCTGGCGGCGGCCGGGCTTCCGGAGGACGGGGTGGCCCTGGTGCAGGACACCACCCGCGCCAGCAGCCGGGAACTGATGAAGGCGGTGGGACTGGTGGACCTGCTGATCCCCCGGGGCGGCGCGGGGCTCATCAAGGCCTGCGTGGAGCAGGCCAAGGTGCCCTGTATCCAGACCGGTACCGGCATCTGCCACGTGTATGTGGACAAGGGCGCCGATCTGGATATGGCCCTGAACATTCTGGAAAACGCCAAGACCAGCCGGCCCAGCGTCTGCAACGCGGCGGAGGTCTGCCTGGTGGACAAGGCCATCGCGGCCGGGTTTTTGCCCCGGATGAAACGGCGTCTGGTGGATGACCGGGCGGCGGCAGGGCTGGCGCCGGTGGAGCTGCGGCTGGACGAGGCGGCCGCGGCCCTGATCCCCGGCACGCCGGCGGGGCCGGAGGATTTCGACACTGAGTTTTTGGACTACATCCTGGCGGTGCGGGTCGTGGACGGGGTGCGGCAGGCCATGGAGCACATCGCCCGCCACTCCACCGGGCACAGCGAGGCCATCGTGACCGGCGACGAGGCGGCAGCCGCCGCTTTTGTGACCGGTGTGGACAGCGCCGCGGTGTATGTAAACGCCTCCACCCGGTTTACCGACGGCGGGGTGTTCGGGCTGGGGTGTGAGATGGGTATCTCCACCCAGAAGCTTCACGCTCGGGGCCCCATGGGGCTGGCGGAACTGTGCAGCTATAAATATGTGATCCACGGGGACGGCCAGGTGCGGTGAAGCCGGCCGCAAAACAAGTTTTTCTGCCCAAACGGGCGCGCTGCCAAAATGGCAGCGCGCCCGTTTTGTGCCGTTTTACCAGGCCAGGCTGGCCAGGGGTTCACCGGTGAGAAGGCGGGTGGTAAAAACGCCGTCCTCACAGGTCATATAGCTGCGGGTACCGTCCTTGGGGATGGAGACGCTGCCCGGATTCAGGATCAAAGTCTCCCCTTTCCTCTCCAGGTGCTTGACATGCACATGGCCGAAGGCGAAAGCGCTGCCCGCCGGCAGCGGCGGCAGGTGGTCCGGGTCAAAATGGTGGCCGTGGGTGGCAAATAGGGTGCGGCCGTCCGGAAAGAGGACGGTGGCGTAGTCCGCCAGCACCGGGAACTCCAGCACCATCTGATCCACCTCCGCCTCGCAGTTGCCCCGCACGGCGGTGATCCGGTCCTTGAGGCTGTTGAGCAGGGGGATCACCTGCTTGGGGGCGTACTCCTCGGGCAGGTCGTTGCGGGGCCCATGGTAGAGCAGGTCCCCCAGAAGCAGGATGCGGTCGGGAGCAAATTCCTCAATGCGGGCCATCAGCTGCCGGCAGCAGGCGGCCGAGCCGTGGATGTCCGATGCGAGCAACAATTTCATGCGTTCGCCTCCCGGCTGTATCGGTCCACGATGGCCTTCATCTCGTCAAAATGCTGTTCCATCTCGTCCACCAGCCGGAACTGGGTGCGGGCCCGCACCAGATTGTGGGTGGGGTACTGGGTCTTGAAGTACTCGTCCCCCCGCAGGTAATCGGTCAAAAAGCGGATGCCGCACTCCAGGGTCAGCAGCCGCGCGCCCCAGGGCAGGTATTCCTTCTCGGTGTCGGTGAGCACCGGGCCGGCGGTCTCCAGATAGCCCTTGGTGTACAGTTCAAACAGGTGCAGATCGAAATGCACCTTGTTCAGGTCCCTTTCGTCCTCCGCGCCGGTAGAGGCGCCGAACCGGATGGAGTCCCCGTAATCGCTCAGCGCCAGGCCTGGCATGATGGTGTCCAGATCGATGATGCACAGGCCCTTGCCGGTCTTGGCGTCAAACAGGATATTGTTGAGCTTGGTATCGTTGTGGGTGACCCGCAGCGGCAGCCGGCCCTGACGCAGCAGTTCCATCAGCACACTGCAATCTTTTTTGCGGGCCTGCACAAACTGGATCTCCGGGCGGCAGCTGCGGGCCCGGTTTTTCACATCCCGGCGCACCGCCTGTTCAAAATCCGCCAGCCGGCTCTCGGTGTTGTGGAAGTTGGGAATAGTCTCATGGAGGGTATCGGCGGGATAGCCTCCCAGCTGGCACAGAAAATGGCCGAAGCTGCGGGCGGACTGGTAGAACTGCTCCGGATTTTCCACACTCTGGTAACAGACCGAATCCGGGATAAAGTTGTAACAGCGCCAGGGTTGCCCCTGCCCATCCTCAAAGTAGGTCTCGCCGGATTTGGTCTTGATGTAACTCAAGGTCTCCCGGTCCGGGTCGCCGCCGCTTTCCCGGATCTGCCGGCGAAGATACTCGGTAACGCCAAAAATGTTCTCCATGACCTGGCGGGGATTCTTGAACACGTTGGTATTTACCCGCTGCAGCACATAGGCCAGGGTGTCGCCGCCCTGTTCGTCCGGCATATACACCGCGTAGGTCTCGTTGATGTGCCCCGCCCCGAACGGCCGCACGTAGCTGCACTGGTTGCCGAACCCGAAGGCGTAGAGGGCGTCCTCCAGTTCCAGGCTGTCCACCCCGTCGATCTTGCGGCGGGTGGAAAAGATGACCTCCCCCGCCTCCACCTTGGTGAGGGCGGCGATGGTGCAGTTGGCCTTGACCACGCTGCCCAGGCAGATGTGGGTCCCGGCGCAGATCCGGCTGTCGTGGTCCACGATGGCGCCCGCGTTGATCAGGCAGCCCTTTTCAATGACGGTGTGGGTATTGACCACCGCCCGCTGCATGACAAAACAGCCCGGCTCCAGCACCGCCGACGGGCTGACCACCGCGCTGGGGTGCACAAGCGGCGGCACGGTGAATCCCGCCTGCATCAGTTTATCCACCCAGTAAAGACGCATCTTGTTGTTGCCGAAGGCAGCCACCGCCAGCGGGTACTCGGCCCGGCAGGCCTCGTAATCCACACATTTGCCGATGACCCGGCTGTCTTTGGACGCGTCGTCCAGAAAGGCAATGGTCTCGTACCGGCCGGTCAGCTGTGCCACCTCGGCCACCATCTGGCCAAAGCCGCCCGCCCCCAGAATCAGAAGATTGGACATGAAACGTTCCCCCTGTACAAATCGTGCCGCGCTTCGGGCGGCCGTATAGTACCAGTGTACCATAAAGCCGCCCGCCAGGCAAGGCGGACGGCCGCTGCGCCAGCTCCTCGTCGGTTGCCAGCACATAGTGGGTGCCTTCCAGATGCTGCCGCTTGCCCACGTGGTAATCCACGCCGGCCTGCTTGTAGTCGTAGGTTTTGGCCAGCCGGCCCCGCTCGGTGCGGGGGGCCGGCTGGGGAATGGCGCTCAGCAGGCTCTGGGTATAGGGATGCACGGGGTTGTTGAATATCTCCTCGGTGGTGCCAGTCTCGACCAGGTGGCCCAGATGCAGCACCCCGATGCGATCGGAAATGTACTTGACCATGGACAGATCGTGAGCGATAAAGAGATAGGCGGTGCCGGTCTCGTCCTGCAGGTCTTTCATCAAGTTGACCACCTGGGCCTGGATGGACACGTCCAGCGCGCTGATGCACTCGTCCGCGATGATGAGTTTCGGGTCCATGATCAGGGCCCGGGCGATGCCCACCCGCTGACGCTGACCGCCGGAGAACTGATGGGGATACCGGTCCGCGTGTTCGGGGGCCAGGCCCACCTTGCGCAGGATGTCCGCCACCTTCTGCTGGCGCTCGGCACGGTTTTTATACAGATGGTGGATATCCAGGCCCTGGGCGATGATCTCCCCCACCTTTTTGCGTGGATTCAGACAGGCCATCGGGTCCTGAAAGATCATGGCGATCCGCTTGCCGTTGATATGGCGGCGGATGTCTTTGGTCTTCATCTTGAGCAGGTCCACAGTGGCGGGGGTGCCGTCGTTGTGGTGGTAGGTATAGGTGATGCTGCCGCTGTTCACGATGCTGTTGGAGGCCAGGATGCCCATGGCCGCCTTGAAGGTCACCGATTTGCCGCTGCCGCTCTCCCCCACCACCGCCAGCGTCTCGCCCTTGTACAGGTCGATGTTGACGCCGCGGATGGCGTTGACGGGGCCGGCGCCGGTCTTGAAGGTGATGGACAGGTCACGGATGGACAGCACATGTTCACGATTGGTGTTTTCCATTGCTCGTCACCTCACATTTCCTTCAGTTTCGGGTCAAACGCTTCCCTCAGGCCGTCCGCCAGCATGTTGAAGCAAAGCATCAGCAGGCTCATCACCACGATCGGCGGAACGATCTGGTAAGGGTGGGTGGTAAAGCTGTTAAATGCCTCGTTGATCAGGCTGCCCAGGCTGCACTGGGGCACCGGGATGCCCAGGCCCACAAAGCTCAGGAACGCCTCGGTAAAGATGGCGGTGGGGATGCTGAACATCAGCTGGGTGATGATCTGGCCGATGATGTTGGGCAGCACCTCTTTGAAGATGATGGAGAAGCTGCCCGCGCCCAGGGTTCGGCTGGCCAAAACGAACTCCTGTTCCTTGAGTTTGAGCATCTCGGCCCGGGCGATACGGCTCATGTTGATCCACTCGGTGATGACCAGCGCCAGCACGATGGTGGTGAAGCCCGGCTTGACCACCAGCAGCAGCAGGGTGACCACCACCAGGCGGGGAATGCCGTTGTTGATCTCCACGATCCGCTGCATGATGGTGTCCACCCAGCCGCCGAAGTAGCCGCTGATCAGGCCGTAGCACATGCCCAGGGTCATGTTGATGGCGGCGGATACGATGGCGATCCCCAGGCTCACCCGGGCGCCCTCCCACACGCGGGTCCAGATATCGCGGCCCAGTGTGTCGGAGCCGAACCAGTAGTAGGTGTCGGTGAGTTCCTTGTCCTCATAGCCGTTGACCACCCGAGTGCCGGTGGTGGTGGTCATCGCCTCGTCACCGTTGAAGATGCCCAGATCCTCCAGCACCGGGATGCGGGGGGCCAGGTTCTTCTCGCTCAGGGTCTGGCTGGAATAGTCCCGGCCGCTCATACCGGGGCCGGCCAGGGCCATGGCCACGATCAGAACGATCAGGATCAGCGCCACTACCGCCCCCTTGTTGGACAGGAACCGGTGCAGCACATCATGCCAGTAACCCTGGCTGGCAAAGTTGGAGTCCAGATGCTGGCCCGAGACGCCGCGCAGCTGGAAATCCTCCGGGCGAAGATCCGCGATCCGGGCCTGGGAGCCGGCGGGAATGGATTCAATATGGCTCATGCCTTCACCCCCTTCTTCTTGCTCCCGAACCACACGCGGCGCCAGCGGGCAAAGAAGCCCGGACGGCCGCCCTCACCGGTCACGCGGATGCGGGGGTCAATGATGCCGTACAGGATATCCACCACCAGCATGATGCCGATGTACATGGCGCTGTAGATAAAGCTCAGCGAGATGACCACGTTGTAGTCGTTGGACTGGATGGCGGTCACCAGCAGGCTGCCCACGCCGGGGATGGAAAAGATCTTCTCCACCACCAGGCTGCCGGTCATCAGGTCCACGATCAGCGGCGCGCCGGTGACACCCTTGCTCTCGGCCAGCAGCATGAACTCGCTGCCCAGCACCTCCATCATCTCGTTGCGGGTAAACCGGGCGATGGAGGCCATGGTGAACATGCTCAGCGCAATGCTGGGCAGCACGCTGGACATAAAGGCCTCATTGGCGGAGTAGAGCATGGGAAAAGTTTGAGTTTGAAGCCAAAGGTATAACTCAGCCCCAAAGCGAACACATAGCTGGGTAGGTCATGGGATCGGCGTAGTCGAGGCCCCAGCGGGTCAGGCAGACCTCGTAGTTGCCGTCCTGGATATCCTCCACGCGCTGCTTCTTGGGCTCCACCGTGATGCTCACGGTCACGCCGGGCAGGTTGGTCTGAATCTGCTCCTGGATAACGGCGGCCACGTTCTGGCTCTCGGTGGTATCCTCGACCAGCAGGTCAAAGGTGAAGGTATCGGTGCCCAGCTCAGCCTTGGCCTGCTCGAAGTGCTCGGCCGCCTTGGCGGGATCGTCGCTGCACACGTCGGAGAACAGGGTCTGGCCGGCGGAGAAGTCAGAGCCGTCCGGGCCGGTGGCGAACTGGGGCGGCACAGCGGTGTAGGTGGCCAGAGAGCCGTCCTTCACCACATCCTCCACGATGGCCCCGCGGTCAATGGCGTGGGTCAGGGCCAGACGCATGTTCTGGTTGGCCAGGGCGGGTACCTCCGCCATGTTCAGGGTCAGGTACCACAGGTAGCCGGCGCCCTGCACGCTCAGTTCAGGATCGCCCTGCACCTGATCGACCTGGTCACCGCTCAGCTTCACGATGTCCAGATCGCCGTTCTGGTAGCTCATGAAAGCCTGCTGACTGTCCTTGATGACCTGGTAGTTCAGGCCGTCCAGCTGGATGCTGTCCGCATCGTAGTGATCCGGGTTCTTTACCAGGCTGAAGGACAAAGCCGCGGGCTCGTAGCTGTCCAGGATGAAGGCGCCGTTGCTCAGCACCGTCTCAGGGCTGGTGCCGAAGGTGCCCTCGGCCAGGCTTTCATAGAAGGCCTGGTTCACCGGGTAGAAGGTGGGGAAGTACATCAGGCTCAGGAAATAGGGAACGGGAACGTTCAGCTCAACCTGCAGGGTATAGTCATCCACAGCGGTCACGCCCAGTTCACTCTTGTCCATCTCGCCGGCGATGATCTCAGCGGCGTTCTTGATCTGGCCGATGTCACTCATCATGTAGCTGTACTCGGAAGCGGTGGCGGGATCCGCCGCGCGCTGCCAGGCAAAGACGAAGTCGTTGGCGGTAACGGGATCCCCGTTGGACCAGACGGCGTCCTGCCGCAGGTGGAAGGTGTAGGTGCAGCCATCCTCGCTGACCTCATAGGTCTCGGCAATGGCCGGCACCGCGGCGCCCTCGGCGTCCATCTGCATCAGGCCGTCGGTATAGTCGGCAATGACCTCAAAGCTGGTCCGTCGGTGGCCAGCTGAGGATCCAGGGAAGCTACCTCGACCTCGACCATGACGTTCAGCACCTTGCTGCCGGTGGCTTCCCCGGCTGTGCTGCTGTCGCCGCCGGCCGCGGAACCGGCAGCCGAGGACGAATTACCGCCGCCGCAGGCGACCAGGCTCAGGGCCAGCGCGCCGGCCAGCGCAGCCGCGCCCATGCGTTCCCAAAGGTTCATGTGTTCGTGCTCCTCTCTGTGGTAAAATGGATATTTGCAAACCCCTCAATAACGAGAAAAGGCGTCAGGATCGGGCAGCCACACCCGGAATCACCGACGTCTCTGTCGTTGTTTCGTGTTATAGCGCACGAAAGTGCTAAAGTCAAACCCGCCGGCGAAATTTGCACGATGTTACCAGATTGGCGGCTGCACATCGGTTTGAAATTGTCGTTTTTCACACACATTTATGCTTGTACGGCGCACATATCTTGGTTTTGAAAGGCTATCTACACGGAATTTTCTGGCATTTTTCGCCAATCTCTGTACGTTCTGTCCGAACCGCTCAGAAATCCCGGTCCGGCCTCAAACCGGGCCGCCCGGACCATCTCCGCCGGCGCCAACGGTCAAAATCCGGCAAAAACGGGCGAATTTGCTCCCGGGAACGCTTTGTATTCTCAAAAATGTTCTGGTATAATGTTGCCATAACGGAAACGCTCCGCGGGGCGGCCGTTACCGGCCGGGCGGCGGTACACCGCACGGCAATCCCACAAACGAACGGAGGTTCCCCATGGATACGGAAATCATCGTATGGCTGGCGCTGGTCGTGGTATTTGTGCTGGTGGAACTGGCCACCACGGCGCTGGTATCCATCTGGCTGGTGGCGGGCGCGGTGGCCGCGCTGATCGTGAGCCTGTTCACCGACAGCTGGCCGCTGGAGTTCGCGGTGTTCGCGGTGGTGAGCGCGGTCGCGCTGATCGCTTCCCGGCCGCTGGCCCGCCGGCTGCAAAGCGGCAAGGCCCCCGACCTGAACACCGGTCTTAACATCGGCCGCACCGTTACGGTGGTGGCCGCGTCCGAACCGGGACGGCCGGCGCGGGTGCGGCTGGACGGGGTGGACTGGAGCGCGGAGTGCGCCTCCGCCCTGACGCTGGGCGAGGTGTGCCGGGTGACCGGTTTGCACGGCACCACCCTGACGGTGGAACCGATCCGGGAGAGCGCCCCCGCCGCCCGCTGACGGCTCATCTGCCCCCGCGGCAGAAAAAGAAGGAACGGCAGGCGGCCGGAAGGTCCGGCGCGCCGCCGTGCGTGCAAAGAAGAAAGGAGCAACCCCATGGAAACTGTCATTATGGTCGTACTCGCCCTGCTGGTGCTCATCGTGGTGGCAACGGTGATCAGCTGCATCTCGATCGTGCCTCAGTCCAACGCTTTCGTGGTGGAGCGGCTGGGCCGCTACCACGCCACCTGGGAGGCGGGCGTCCATCTGCGCACCCCTTTCATCACCCGTATCATCAAAAAGGTCAGCCTGAAGGAACAGGTGGTGGACTTCAAGCCCCAGCCTGTGATCACCCGGGACAACGTGACCATGCAGATCGACACGGTGGTGTTCTTTCTGGTGAGCGACCCGCAGCTGTTCACATACGGCGTAGACCGGCCGCTGAGCGCCATTGAGAACCTGACCGCCACCACCCTGCGCAACATCATCGGCGACATGGAGCTGGACCACACCCTGACCAGCCGCGACGTGATCAACACCAAGATCACCGCCATCCTGGATGAAGCCACCGACAAGTGGGGCATCAAGGTAACCCGCGTGGAGGTCAAGAACATCATCCCGCCCGCCGAGATCCAGGACGCCATGGAAAAGCAGATGAAGGCGGAGCGGCAGCGCCGTGAGAGCATCCTGCGGGCCGAGGGTGAAAAGCGCAGCGCCATTCTGGTGGCCGAGGGCGAAAAAGAGAGCGCCATCCTGCGGGCCGACGCGGTGCGCGAGCAGCGCATCCGGGAGGCCGACGGTGAAGCCCAGGCTATCCGCAAGGTGCAGGAAGCCCTGGCCGACAGCCTGCGGATGCTGAACGAGGCCGCGCCCACCGATCGGGTACTGGCCCTGAAGGGGCTGGAAGCCCTGGCCAAGGTGGCGGACGGCAAGGCCACCAAGCTGATCATCCCCAGCGATATGCAGAATCTGGCCGGCCTGGTGAGTTCGGTGAAAGAAATGGTCACCGACGTACAGGCGACAAAATAAGTTACTGCCGGGCGGTGCTGCGCGCACCGCCCGGCAGTTTTATACGGCGGAGGGCCTCCGCGCGTTTGCGAGGCGGTCGTCCCTCTCCCCTGCCGAAAAACGCCCCCGGCGGGAAAGCCGCGGTCTCTCTCCGCGCTTTTCCCGCCGGGGGCGTTGCTTTGTAACGTATCACGCTGCGCAGACAGCCGGAAATCACTCCAGCTCAAACGTGCCAGTATACAGCTGATAGTATTTGCCTTTTTCCGCGATCAGCTTTTCATGGCTGCCCCGCTCGATGATGCGGCCGTGTTCCAGAACCATGATCACATCCGAGTTCTGCACGGTGGACAGCCGGTGGGCGATCACAAACACGGTGCGGCCGTACATCAGCGCATCCATGCCCGCCTGTACAATGGCCTCGGTGCGGGTGTCAATGCTGCTGGTGGCCTCGTCCAGGATCATGACCGGCGGGTCGGCCACCGCCGCCCGGGCGATGCTCAGCAGCTGCCGCTGCCCCTGGGACAGGCCGCTGCCGTCCCCTTCCAGCACCGTCTGGTAGCCGTTTGGCAGCATACGGATAAAGCTGTCCGCGTTGGCCAGCTTGGCGGCGGCGATGCACTCCTCGTCGGTGGCGTTCAAACGGCCGTAGCGGATGTTTTCCATGACCGTACCGGTGAACAGGTTTACATCCTGCAGCACCACGCCCAGGCTCCGGCGCAGATCGGCCTTTTTGATCTTGTTGATGTTGATGCCGTCGTACCGGATCTTGCCGTCCGCGATGTCGTAGAACCGGTTGATCAGATTGGTAATGGTGGTCTTGCCCGCGCCGGTGGCCCCCACGAAGGCCAGTTTCTGGCCCGGTTCCGCGTACATGCAGATATCATGCAGGATGGGCTTGTCGGGGGTGTAGGCAAAATCCACGTGGTCGAACACCACGTTGCCCTGCAGTTTGGTATAGGTCAGGGTACCGTCGTGGTGGGGGTGTTTCCAGGCCCACATGCCGGTGGGTTCCGGGGCCTCTTCCAGTTCGCCGGCCTTGTTGTAGCGGGCGTTGACCAGGGTCACATAGCCGTGGTCCTCCTCGCTGGGCTCATCCATGAGTTCAAAGATCCGGGACGCGCCAGCCAGCGCCATGACCACATTGTTGAACTGCTGGCTGACCTGGGCGATCGGGTTGACGAAACTGCGGGACATGGTCAGGAAGGAGGCGATAGTGCCCAGGGTCAGGGTGCTGACCCCGGCCAGGCCGATGTTGCCCACCCCGATGATGGCCATCGCGCCGCCGACCACCGCCAGCAGCACATACAGCACATACCCCAGGCTGGCCACCACCGGCATGATGATGTTGCCCATCATGTTGGCGTTGGTGGACGCCTCGCACAGCCGGTCGTTGTGGAAGTCAAAGGCCACCCGGGCTTTCTCTTCGTGGCAGAACACCTTGACCACCTTCTGGCCGTTGATCATCTCCTCGATGTAGCCGTTCACCTCGCCCAGCGTCTGCTGCTGCTGCACAAAGTAGCGGCCGCTGTGGCCGGCGATGTACCGCACCACCCACAGCAGGAACACCGCAAACAGCACCACAAAGAGGGTCAGCGGCACGCTCAGGTACAACATCGAGAAGAACACCGCGATCAGGGTGACACAGCTGGAAAACAGCTGCGGCACACTCTGGCTGATCATCTGGCGCAGGGTGTCGGTGTCGTTGGTGTAGTAGCTCATCACGTCGCCGTGGGTGTGGGTGTCAAAATACGAGATGGGCAGGGTCTGCATGTGGTTGAACATCTCGTCCCGGATGCGCTTGAGGGTGCCCTGGGCCACCACCGCCATCAGCCGGTTGTAGAACAGGGTGCAGAGCACGCCCGCCACATACAGGCAGGCCATGCCGGTAATGGCTTTGGCCAGCCCGGTGAATACAGGGTCGCTGTCCAGCAGCAGCGGGGAGATGTAGTCGTCGATCAGACGCTGCAAAAACAGGGCCGAAGCCGCGTTGGAAAAGGCGCTGACCAGGATGCAGATCACCACAAAGATCAGCCGGACCCGATACTGGGACATATACCCCAGCAGGCGGCGGATGGTGCCGGGTTTGAACCGCATCACCGGCGCCTGGGGTTTCTTTCCGGACTTATCCATTCTGGTCATCTCCCTTCTTGTTCTGGGATTCGTAGGCTTCCCGATAGATCGCGCAGGTCTGCAGCAGCTGGTCGTGCTTGCCCAGCCCCACGATCCGGCCCGCGTCCAGCACAATGATCTGATCGGCGTCCTGGATGGAGGACACCCGCTGGGCAATGATGATCTTGGTGGTGTCCGGGATCTCCTGGGCAAAGGCCCGGCGGATGCGGGCGTCGGTCTCGGTATCCACCGCGCTGGTGGAATCGTCCAGGATCAGGATCTTGGGCTTTTTCAGCAGGGCGCGGGCGATACACAGCCGCTGCTTCTGGCCGCCGGAGACGTTGGCGCCGCCCTGCTCGATGTAGGTGTCATAGCCGTCGGGCATCTGCTGGATAAACTCGTCCGCGCAGGCCAGCTGGCAGGCATGGACCATCTGCTCATCGGTGGCGTGCTCGTCGCCCCAGCGCAGGTTCTCCTTGATGGTGCCGGAAAACAGCACGTTCTTCTGCAGCACCATGGCCACCTGGTTGCGCAGAGCCTCCAGGTCGTAATCCCGCACGTCCACGCCGCCTACCTTGACGCTGCCGCCGGTCACGTCATACAGCCGGGGGATCAGCTGCACCAGGCTGGATTTGGAGGACCCGATGCCGCCCAGGATGCCCACCGTCTGGCCGGAGGCGATGTGCAGGTCCACGTGGTCCAGCACCGGGCGCTCGGCCTTGCGGGCGTAGGAAAACAGCACGTCGTCAAAGTCGATGGAGCCGTCCTTGACGGTATGTACCGGGTCGGGGCCGTTCTTCAGGTCGCTCTCCTCGGTGAGGATCTCCACGATACGCTCGGCACTGGCCCGGGAGATGGTGATCATCACCAGCACCATGGACAGGGCCATCAGGCTCATCAGGATCTGCAGCGCGTAGTTGAACAGGCTCATCAGCAGGCCAGTGGTGAGTTCGGCGCCGCCGGACAGCACGATGATCTTTGCGCCCATCCAGCACAGCAGCAGCGTACAGGTGTACATGGCGGCCTGCATCAGCGGCATGTTGAAAGCCAGGGTCTTTTCCGCCTTGGAGAAGTCCTTGTAGATGCTCTGGGAGATCTCGTCAAACTTCTTGTTTTCGTGGTCCTCGCGGGTGAAGGACTTGACCACCCGGATGCCCCGCAAATTCTCCTGCACCACCTGGTTGAGCTTGTCGTAGGTGTGGAACACCCGCTCAAACACCGGATGGGTCAGCCGCATGATGATGTACAGCCCGATGAACAGCAGCGGCGCGGCCCCCAGGAAGATCAGAGACAGCTCCCGGTGGATGCTGAAGGAGACCATCATGGCCACCACCAGCATGACCGGGCAGCGGATGGCCAGCCGCACAATCATCTGGTAGGCCATCTGGACGTTGGTCACGTCGGTGGTCAGGCGGGTGACGATGCTGGCCGTGGAGAACCGGTCAATGTTGGAAAAAGAAAAGTCCTGTACTTTATAATACATACTCTGGCGCAGGTTGCGGGCAAAACCGCAGGCGGCCCGGGCGGCATACCGGCCGCCCAGCGCGCCAAAGGTCAGCGCCAGCACCGCGCTCACCAGCAGCACGGTGCCGTAGCCCATCACCACGTCCATGCGGCCCGGCTCGATGCCCTGGTCGATCAGGTCCGCCATCAGGCGCGGGATCAGAATGTCCAGCCCCACCTCCAGCACGGTAAAAAGTATCGCCAGCGAGGACACCTTTTTGTACTGACGGATGGAAGCGGCAAGGGTTTTGATCATCGGTCGATTCCTCCTTTTTGTGCAGGCCGGCCGCACCGGACCGGCTCCTTACGGATCGAAACTGTTTGCGGCAAAGGGAGATCACTCCTTCAGGTTCTCCTGCAGGCGGCGCAGAAAATCAAAAAGTTGTTCCAGTTCCATGGGCGAAAAGCCCTCAGCCAGCCGGGCCTCCATGCGGACCATGTTGGCGTCTGCCATCCGGTGTACCGCGCGCCCCTGCTCGGTGAGCACCAGCTTCTTGAGCCGGGCGTCTCCCGGCACCGGCAGCCGCTGGATCAGCCCTTTTTCCTCCATGAGTTTGACCACCTTGGACACGGTGGACCGGGTGATGGAAAAATGCTCCTCGATATCCTTCTGGTACACGTCCTGATCCTCATGGCGGGCCAGATACTTGAGGATCCAGCCGTTGCCCCCGGTCGCCTTGTGCAGCTGTTCCGCATCGGCCTGGCTGTCCAGTTCCCGCCGGATCATGGTGGAGATCCGGATCAGCTGGATCCCGAGAATCTTTTCCATTGTGTTCGCCTTCCTCCCTGTCCGGAAACGCCGGTCTGCAAGCAGCCCGGCGTTGATTGTTTCCTCTCCAACAGTTCGCTATATGACATTATAGCGAACCTCCACGATTTGTCAATTCCTTTTTCGCAATTTGTTTTGCCGCACAAAATCGAGCGATTTGCCCATATTATATCTTTATATTTTGTACAAAACGCTCCGAAAGGTTCAGCAAAATGCCCCGACACCCTCCTTACGGGGGATGTCGGGGCAAACCATAGTTCTTGTGCGGCGGCGCCAAGATCAGTTTTCAGCCCAATCCTTGGCCCGCTCCACCGCCTTGCGCCAGCCGGCCTGCAGGCGCAGGCGCTCCTCTTCCGGCATTGCCGGTTCATACAGCTTATCCAGCGTCCACTGGGCGCGGATGTCGTCCAGGCTGCTCCACACGCCGGTGGCCAGCCCCGCCAGATAAGCGGCACCCAGGGCGGTGGTCTCCCGGATCATCGGGCGGCGGATGGTGCGGCCCACGATGTCCGCCTGGAACTGCATCAGGAAGTTGTTGGCGGAGGCGCCGCCGTCCACCCGCAGTTCCCGCAGGCGGATACCGGTGTCCTCCTCCATGGCGCGCAGCACGTCGCCGGTCTGGTAGGCGATGGCCTCCAGGCTGGCCCGGATGATGTGGTTGCGGCCCGCGCCCCGGGTCAGGCCCAGGATCGCGCCCCGGGCGTACATATCCCAATGGGGCGCGCCCAGGCCGGTAAAGGCGGGCACCACATAGACCCCGGCGCTGTCCTTGACCTTTTTGGCAAAGTATTCGGTGTCCGACGCCTCGGTGATGAGGTGCAACTCGTCCCGCAGCCACTGGACCACCGCGCCGCCCACAAATACGCTGCCCTCCAGCGCATACTGGACCTTGCCGTTGACGCCGATGGCAATGGTGGTGAGCAGGCCATTCTTGCTCTGATACATGGTATCGCCGGTGTTCATCAGCAAAAAACAGCCGGTCCCGTAGGTATTTTTGGCCTCGCCGGGCTCAAAGCAGGTCTGGCCAAAGAGGGCGGCCTGCTGGTCCCCGGCAATGCCCGCGATGGGCACTTCCACCCCCTGGATATTCACACAGCCATACACCTGGCTGCATCCCCGCACCGACGGCAGCATGTTCATCGGGATGTTCAGCCGGCGGCAGATGGTCTCGTCCCAGCACAGATCCCGGATGTTGTAGAGCATGGTGCGGCTGGCGTTGGTGTAGTCGGTCACATGCACCGCGCCGCCGGTGAGTTTCCAGATCAGCCAGGTATCCACCGTGCCGAACAGCAGCTGGCCCTCCTCAGCCTTTTCCCGGGCGCCGGGCACATTGTCCAGGATCCATTGAATTTTGGTGGCGGAGAAATACGCGTCCACCAGAAGGCCGGTGCGCTCCTTGACGTAGTTCGTGAACTCCGCGTCGGCCTTGAGTTCTTCGCAGAGGGCGGCGGTGCGGCGGCACTGCCAGACGATGGCATTGTATACCGGCCGGCCGCTCTCCTTGTCCCAGACGATGGCGGTCTCCCGCTGGTTGGTGATGCCGATGCCGGCGATCTCCTCCGGGGAGACCCCGCTCTGCGCCAGCACCTCCATCAGCACGCCGTACTGACTGGAGTAGATCTCCATGGGGTCATGTTCCACCCAGCCGGGGCGGGGATAGTGCTGGGTAAACTCCTTCTGCGCCATCTGCACGATATTCTGGTGTTCATCAAAGAGAATGCAGCGGCTGCTGGTGGTGCCCTGATCCAGGGCGATCACATACTTTTTCACGGGGGAATGCCTCCTTTTCGTCTGCTCGTTCGGTTTATGCTGCCACACCCGCCATGCGCGAAGATCTCACATAGCCCATACCGCCGGGCAGGTGGTGGACACCGCCACGGCCCCGGCTCGGATCGCGCCCACCACCTCATCTTTATATTTGATGAGGCCACCGGCGATCACCGGGATGTGAGTGCCTTGGCTGACCTCGGTGATAATGCGAGGCATGATGCCGGGCAGGATCTCCACAAAGTCCGGCTTGCCCACCGCCAGCTGAGGATAAATGCTGGTGATGGACATGGAGTCCAAGATAAAGGCCCGCTGCACCGTGATGAGACCCTGGTGCCGGGCACGGCGCACCTGGGTGGGGCGGGTGGAGATGATGCCGTCTGGCCGGGCAGCCTTGATCAGGGCGTCCACCGCGATCTCCCGGTTGCTCAGCCCCTCTACCAGATCCAGGTGGACCATCGCCACCTTGCCAGCTTGCTGCACCCGCCGCACCAGATCTTCCACCGTCAGGATCGTACTGGCCAGTAAAAAGATGGTGTTGCAGTCTGACTCCAGGGCCTTGGCCAGGCCCTCCTCATCTTTGACCGCGGCGATTACCGGATTTTCCACCATACACTCCTTTTTGTTCTCCATTGGCGACAAACTTTTCCCCCTCCCGGACGGCGCAAAGACACCGCCACAAATAAAACGGAGCACAACGAACCGCTTTGGCTGCGAGGTTCGCTCTGCTCCGCACTCTGCTATACCGTATACAGTATGGCAGATGCCAGGGGAAATGTAAAGTGTTTGCGGCCAGTATCGTGTAATAAACCGAAAATTTAGGAGTTTTTTTGTGCAAAACGTCTCACCGGGGCCAACGGACAGCAACCTGCCGGTCTGTCGGGGCGAAGGAGGGTCAGTCTCCCGCTTTCTCCTGCAACACCATCTGATAGAACTGCTCAGCTACCCGGCGGCAATCCTCCAGCAGGCGGAACTCTTCTTCCGGGGTGTCGCCAATGATGCCCACTTCAAAGTCGGCGGGCAGATCCAGTGGGGCTTTGGCCACCCAATGGGCTACCTCGTTCCAGTCAATCAGGCCGCCGCCCCGGGAATCCATGGGCACCCAGTGGCTGTCGTGGGCCAAAGTCTCCACTGGATCGGTATTCAGGGCCGGGTCGATGCCGTTGTTCTCCTGCAGGTGGGTAGCATATAGCCGACTGTGATATTTGCGCAGAAAGTAGCAGGGGTCGTGGCCGCACTGGAGCACCGCGTGACCAGAATCGAATGTATAGCCCAAAAAGTCGGCATCGTACCGGTCAAACATCCGGTCGAAGCAGGCCTCCTGCTCCTGCCAGGGGGTGGCGATCAGGTTCTCCAGGGCCACCCGCACCCCGGCCGCCTTGGCATAGGGCTGGAGCTCATCGAAACTCTTGCAAACCTGCCGGAAGTACTCCTCCCGGTTCTGGGGTGCCTCCGCAAACCACTTCCAAGGCAGCTGCATGTGCAGCACCATGGCACTGGCACCGATGTGGCTGCACAGGTCGATCCGGTTGCGCAGCAGATCCACGCCAGCCATCCGGGTGTACTCGTTGGCGGATGTGTAGTCCTTTCGGATGTCCTTAAACCGCTCAGCATTGCGGAAATATTTGCGGCCATCGCGCAGCACGGTGCGCCGCCCGCCCTCAGAGGCGTGGATGGTATGGGCCTTGAGGCCGCAGGAACGCAGCAGATCCCGCACTTGGAACATTTCGCTGGGGCTATAGAGATACTCCCCTTCCCAATCGTGAATCCACTGGGTGTGGGTGAAGCCAGCCCGAGCGATGTTGAAAACTTGGCGCTCGATCTCGTCCCAGTTGTGCAGATCGTTGTTGTAATCGCTGTTCACCGAAGACAGCGGCATGGGAATTCCCTCCTTATAGAGAGGGTGGGGGCCGGCCGGCCCCCGCCCCGGTGTAGTGTGATGGAGATCAGACCTCGACTGTGCGGCCCTCGGCCTTCAGCCGCTCAATGGCTTTGGCGTTCAGCCGGCGCAGCACGATGGCGCAGACGAAACCGATCACCGACAAAACTGCCATCCAGATGAAGCAGTGGATGTAGCCGGCCAGCGGGGTATCGGTGCCCGCGTATTTGTCCACCATCTGGCCGGAGACCGTATAAAGGAATATCTCCGGCGCGTAGGTGAGCAGCGAGATAACGCCGGAGGCAGTACCCGCCAGCCGCTTGGATATCAGCAACTCGTCAATGGTGGAGAAGTAGAGAGCCTTGATGCTGTAGAGACACAGGCCGTAGACGATGAAGTTGGCCACGATCAGGGGTACGGCTTTGGCGCCGGTAGGGATCAGCACATACAGGCTGGCAAAGACCGCCATTCCCACATAGGCATACTGCATAAACCGGATACGGCTGCCCATCTTATCGGCGATGAGACCGGCGGCGAACGCACCCACCATCATCAGAAAATAAGTGCGAACAACCGACAAATTGGCCACCACGGTATTGCTGATCTCAAAGGCTTCGGACAGGTAGCCGGTGACATAACCGTGGAAAATCAGAGCGGAGTAGTTGCACATGGCCAGCAGACCGCACAGCCAGACGCGGGGCATCTTGGCCACCTGCATAAAGTCCCTCATGTTCAGGGGATTCTCGGCCTTGGCGCCGGCCTGCACCGGCTTGTTGCTCTGCAAGAAGAGCATAACCAGCACGCCGCAGATAATCAGGGCGATGCTGTAGTAGAGGATGGCGTTCTTCATGCCGCCCACATCATCCGGGGCCATGGCAAAGACCGCCACCGAACCGAAAGCCGCCACCGTGCCAATCAGGCCGCGGCCGCCCTCCAGAAAACCAAACAGACGGCCCTGCTCCTCCGGCCCGCCCAGGTTATTGATGGACTTGACCATAGCTGCCCAGAAGGTAAAGACGGTAGTAATGGCGAAAAGACCATGGATAATGACCAGACCGGTAAATCCTGGCATGGTGTAGTACCACAGACCGATCAGGCCGGTGCCGAAGCAGGAGAAAGCGATCAGGGACTTGGCGCTGAACTTGTCAGCCAGAATGCCTCCGGGGAAGTAGCAAATAAAGTTGATGATACCGTAAGCGCTCATGATCAGGCCCAGTTGGGTCTTGGTGGCGCCGGTGGCCAACTGCAGCGGCTCCATATAGGTCTCTCGCAAGTAAGGCAGCTTGGTCATTAGACCACCCGCAGTTGCCACGATGATCAGGGTGAGCCATTTGCGCCAGGCAATGCCCTTGGTCGCTTGGTTCTCGCTCATAACATGATTCCTCCTTTGTAAGGGTTCTGGTGGTTTGCGCGTCCCGCTCGCCTTGCTGCCGGCGGCGGAACGCCCGGATACAATTCGGTCCATCCTGTTTTTAGGCAAAAGAAAAAGGCGCAAAGGCCTATCAGCCTTGCGCCCTTGCCTCTCTGCTCTGCAGGGACACCGTTTCTTTTTCCATATTATCATTTGACATAGTTTATGTCAAGAAATATTTCTTTTTTTGTAAGTTTATCACGAATTTTGTGCCTCACTCCGGGCAAAGAAGCAGCTCTCTTCTACCTGTTTTATAGAGAGGGGCAGGTTTCCTCATGAAAAAGCGGGCATTTTTGAGCAGTTTCCACAAACTCTCCCAAAGTGTGGGGCATTTTCTGGCACTGCCGCGCGGAGAGGATCCATTCCGCAGCAAAACGAGCAATATATGTGATCCGAATACTCCGGGCTGGTACACCGCCCGGCTGCGCATGGATGAAGACCGGCACTTTTGCGGGAAAACAGATATTTTTCCAGGCGGCCGGACGGCATCCGCAAGCCATGATACGATCAGCATCTGGCGGTTGTCTATCGCGCGCAGCCTTCCCGTTGCGGCTGTTGTATCCCGCATCCTTCAAAAGTGCGCTCTCATGATGCTAACCGCGTCAATGCTGAGTTGAACCTGCACCCTTACGCAACCGTAATAGTCCGAATTTCCGAATTTTCACGGCGGCAGAAGAATTTCCCTCCGCCCTCTTGCAGGACACAGCCGGGTGTGGTATACTGTAATTAAACATAAATAGGATCGCTTATTGAGTTTGAGAGCAAAGCGAACATTGCCAGGATGGCTGTGTTTTGTTTTGCTCTTTTTGTTTTGCCAACAAGAGCGGTTCCCACTGATCCAAACACTTTATTGGGAGGTTAGTGTATGTACGACGTCATCATCATCGGCTGCGGCGTGACCGGCGCGGCCACGGCTTACGAGCTGGCCCGCTACAAGCTGCGGGTGGCGGTGCTGGAGGCGGCCAACGACATCGCCGCCGGCACCACCAAAGCCAACAGCGCCATTATCCACGCCGGCTACGACCCGGAACCGGGCACCCTGATGGCCCGGCTGAACGTGGAGGGCAACCGGTTGACCGGCGAGATCTGCGAGAAGCTGCAGGTGCCCTTCAAGCGGGTGGGGTCGTTGGTGGTGGCCTTTACCCCCGAACAGCTTCCCACCCTGCAAGCACTGTATGATCGGGGCTGCAAAAACGGCGTGCCGGGGCTGCGGCTGCTCAGCGGCGAGGAGGCCCGCGCGCTGGAACCGCAGCTCAGCGGCGAGGTCTGCGGGGCGCTGCTGGCGCCCAGCGCCGGGGTGATCGACCCCTGGGGTTTTGCCATCGCCATGGCGGAGACCGCCGTGCGCGGCGGGGTGGAACTGCACCGCAGCTGCCCGGTGACCGATATCACGGCGGTGCCCGGCGGCTTTGAACTGCAGACGCCGGAAGGCCGTTTCGCCGCCCGCTTCGTTCTGAACGCCGCCGGCGTGGACGCCGACCGGGTACACCAGCTTCTGGAGCCCACCGACTGGCACACCCTGCCCAGCCGGGGCGAATACTATCTGCTGGACAAGGCCGAAGGCGGCCGGGTGGGGCATGTGGTCTTTCAGTGTCCCGGGCCGGAGGGCAAGGGCGTACTGGTGGCGCCCACCGTGCACGGCAACCTGATCTGCGGGCCCAACGCAGAGAGCGTGGAGGACCGGCGGGATCTGGGCAACAGCGCCGCCGGCATGGCGGAGGTGCGCGCCAAGGCCGCCCGCAGCGTGCCCGGGCTGGACTGGCGGCAGAACATCCGCAACTTTGCGGGGCTGCGCGCCAACACCACCCGCAGCGATTTTATCGTGGAAGAGAGCAAGGCCCATCCCGGCTTTATCGACCTGGCCGGCATCAAGAGCCCGGGACTGTCCAGCGCGCCGGCCATCGCCAAACTGGCCGCCGATATGCTGGCCGACCGGGGCCTGGCCCTGGAGCCCGACCCGGACTTTGCGGACAGCCGGGAACACATCGTATTCAAGAATCTGAGCGCCGAGGAAAAGAACGCGCTTATTCAAAAGGACCCCCGCTACGGGCGGGTGGTCTGCCGGTGCGAAACGGTCACCGAGGGCGAGATCGTGGCCGCGCTGCACAGCCCCATCCCCCCCTCCACCATCAATGGGGTCAAGCGCCGCTGCAACGCGGGCATGGGCCGGTGCCAGGGCGGGTTCTGCGGGCCCCGTGTCCAGGAGATCATCGCCCGGGAACTGGGTCTGGACCAGGCCGACGTGCTGCTGGACCAGGCGGGCACCTATATCCTGACCGAAAAGACCAAGATGGGAGGAAACGCGGATGTATGATCTGATCGTGGTGGGAGGCGGCCCCGCCGGGCTCGCGGCCGCCTGCAAAGCCTGGGAGGACGGGGTGCGCCGGATCCTGGTGCTGGAACGGGACAAGGAACTGGGCGGCATCCTCAACCAGTGTATCCACAGCGGATTCGGCCTGCAGCGCTTCAAGGAAGAACTCACCGGCCCGGAATACGCGGGACGTTATATCAAGATGCTCCGGGAGACCGGTGTGGAGGTCAGGCTGGACTCGATGGTGCTGCAGATCGTGCCGGGGCGGGACGGCGCGCCCCATCAGGTACATGCCATCAACGGGCAGGACGGCTACATGGTGCTGGAGACCCGGGCCATCGTGCTGGCCATGGGCTGCCGGGAGCGCACCCGGGGCGCCATCAGCATCCCGGGCGAGCGGGGGTCCGGCATCTTTACCGCCGGCGCGGCCCAGCGGTATCTGAACATGGAAGGGTACATGGTGGGCCGCCGGGTGGTCATCCTGGGCTCCGGCGACATAGGGCTCATCATGGCCCGCCGCATGACCCTGGAGGGCGCCAGGGTGCTGGCCTGCGTGGAACTGATGCCCTACTCGGGCGGCCTGACCCGGAACATCGTGCAGTGCCTGCAGGACTTTGACATCCCGCTGTACCTGTCCCATACCATCACCGACATCAAGGGCCATGACCGGGTGGAGCAGGTGACCGTGAGCCAGGTGGGGCCCGACCGGCGGCCGGTGCCCGGCACCGAAATGGTGTTCGACTGCGACACCGTGCTGCTGAGCGTGGGCCTGATCCCGGAAAATGAGCTGACCCGACAGGCGGGCATCGGGATGGATCGGCGCACCAACGGTGCGGTGGTTTATGAAAATATGGAGACCGGTGTGCCCGGTATCTTTGCCTGCGGCAACGTGGTGCATGTACACGACCTGGTGGACTATGTGTCCGCCGAGAGCGAGCGGGCCGGCGCGGCGGCCGCCGCCTATGTACAGGGCGCGCAGGCGCAGGGGCCGGCGCTGGAACTGGCCGCCGGCGACGGGATCAGCTATACGGTGCCCCAGCATCTGCGTGTGGAGGCGCTGACCAAGGCGGCGGAGGTGTTCTTCCGGGTGAACCGGGTGACCCAGGCGGCCGAGATCCTGGCCACCGACGCGGCGGGCAAGGCCATTGCCCGGTTCAAGCGGGAGCACATGGCTCCCGGCGAGATGGAACGGGTGGCGCTGCCGCCCCAGCTGCTGAAACTGGCTCAAGGGCCGCTGACCCTGAGCATCCGGGAGGTGTAAGGGCATGAAGGAACTGATCTGTATCGTTTGCCCCAAGGGCTGCCATTTGAAGGTGGACGAGGAGAACGGCTGCGCGGTGACCGGGAACAGCTGCCCCCGGGGCGCGGAATACGGCAAAAATGAACTGCGCAACCCTACCCGCATGCTGACCAGCACGGTCTGCATCGAGGGCGGCATCTACCCCCGCCTGCCGGTCAAAACCAGCCGGGCGATCCCGAAAGGGATGCTGTTTCAGGCCATGGACGAGATCGCCAAAGTGCGGCTGAACGCCCCGGTGGCCTGCGGACAGGTACTCATTGAAAACCTGCTGGGTACCGGCGCCGACCTGGTGGCCAGCCGGGACATGGAAGCAAAATAAAGCCGCGAAAGCGGGGCGCATCCTTGAAGTGACCCCAAAAAGTTAGACAATATTTTCTATCAAAAAATGTTCAAGCAGCTGAAAGGGCTTGTTGTCTGTGAATCGCAGGCGGCAAGCCCTTTAGCTTTGCTTTGATGCGGTGGTTGTTGTAGTAGTCCAGATAG
>CASFJO010000079.1 GCA_949295035.1 uncultured Gemmiger sp. | reverse complement strand
CCCGCCCTGGCCGCGGGTCGGGTGGCGGCCGGGCTGCTGCTGGCCTTGCTGGCCGCGTCCGCCCCCGCGACCGAACCGGCCGTTGGCTGCGCGGCCGCAGCCGGGCCATGAATTTTTCTTGCAAAATGGCGGCTGATTTGCTATACTGGTTAGGCAATCATGCTGGTGTAGCACAGCTGGTAGTGCAGCTGATTTGTAATCAGCAGGTCGGGGGTTCGAATCCGTCCACCAGCTCCAAAAACCGGCAGGCTTCGTCAGGAGCCTGCCGGTTTTTCTTTGTCCGCGGGTTTTTCTTCCGGTTTGGCCGAGCCGGTGGGGACCGGAGGCGACAGGGTCAGGCCCGGGCGGGGGGATTCCAGGTAGAGTTCCTCGCAGGCGCGCTGGGCTTTGGGCAGGATATTCACGGCCCTTTCGCTGGCCCGAAACAGGGTATAGTACATCTCTTTGTAATCCGGCATGAAAATTCACCTCACACGCATTGTATCAAATGTGCAATACAAATGCAATGCAGATTTGACGCGCAAAACCATGTACGCTTAGCAAAACAAATGTATTGCGAGGTGTATGTCCTATGTCGTTTCATATTCCGTCGGTCCCGCCCACTACCAATAAGACGATCCGGTTCCCCAATGATCTGGTCGAGAGGGTGGAGGCGCTTATCCGCAACAGGGACTGCACCTTTTCCGCCTTTGTCATCGCCGCGGTGCGCGCTGCGGTGGAGGAAGTGGAAGCAGGCGAGGGGAAAAGCTGAACCCTCCAGAAAAACTGTCGCCCGGGGCTTTCGGCTTCGGGCGGTTTGTTTTTGGCGGCCAAGGTATTCTTTTTCCTTCACCGGAGGCGACAGGGTCAGGCCCGGGCGGGGGGATTCCAGGTAGAGTTCCTCGCAGGCGCGCTGGGCTTTGGGCAGGATATTCACGGCCCTTTCGCCGGCCCGAAGCAGGGTATAGTACATCTCTTTGTGATCCGGCATGGCAATTCCCTCCTGCTTACAAGATAGGGCAAATAGTCCTAAAAGTCAATAGGACCATTTGTCCTTTGCTATAGTGGTCCTGGTGATGCAAATGGAACTGCGCATACGGGACCTGCGGGAGGACGCCGATCTGACACAGAAGCAGGTGGCGGACTATCTGCTCTGCGATCAGTCCCTCTATTCCAAATACGAACGGGGCGTGCGGATGCTGCCGCTGGACCTGGCGGTCCGGCTGGCGGACCTGTACAAGGTGTCCCTGGACTATCTGGTGGGGCGCGCCGACAAACGCAACTGACCATTACCCGCCCGGGGCTTTCGGCTTCGGGCGGTTTGTTTTTGGCGGCCAAGGTGCTATACTGAAAACAGAAACGGCAGAGCGGCGCTCCGCCGCAGGAGAAGGAAGGGGAATACCATGCGGACGAAGGACCAGGGACCGCGGGCCATCCAGGTGCGCGGCGCGCGGGTACACAACCTGAAAAACATCAATGTGGACCTGCCGCTGGGCGGCATCGTGGGGGTGGCGGGTGTGTCCGGATCGGGCAAATCGTCGCTGGCGCGGGGGGTGCTCTACGCCGAGGGGTCCCGCCGGTATCTGGAGGCTCTGTCCACCTACACACGCCGCCGGATGACCCAGGCCGCCCGGGCGGATGTGGACGAGGTGCTCTATGTGCCGGCGGCGCTGGCGCTACACCAGCGGCCCGGTGTGCCCGGCATCCGCAGCACCTTCGGCACCGGCACCGAACTGCTCAACAGCCTGCGGCTTCTCTTTTCCTGGGTGGGCAGCCACCGGTGCCCCAACGGGCACTATCTGCCGCCCAGCCTGGCGGTGGCCGCCGGCCAGCCGCTGACCTGCCCGGAGTGCGGCGCGACCTTTTTTGCCCCCGGCGCGGAGGAACTGGCCTTTAACAGCCAGGGCGCCTGCCGCCGCTGCGGCGGAACCGGCATCGTGCGTGCGGTGGACCGCTCCACCCTGGTGCCGGACGACAGCCTGACCATCGAGCAGGGGGCGGTGGCCCCCTGGAACAGCCTGATGTGGTCGCTGATGGTGGACGTGTGCCGGGAGATGGGGGTGCGCACCGATGTGCCCTTCCGGGATCTGACCGACCGGGAAAAGGCCATCGTCTACGACGGCCCCGCCGAGAAAAAGCACATCCTGTACCAGAACAAGAAATCCGGCCAGGCCACCGAACTGGATTTCACCTACTACAGCGCCGCGCGCACGGTGGAGAATGCCCTGGCCAAGGTCAAGGACGAGAGCGGCATGAAGCGGGTGGAAAAGTTCCTGACCGAATCCCCCTGCCCGGACTGCGGCGGAAGCCGGCTGTCCGAAGCCGCCCGCGCGCCCCGGGTGCGGGGGCTGGGACTGGACGAGGTATGCCGGATGCCGCTGTCGGAGCTGAGCGGCTGGGTAGCCGGCGTGCCGGACAGCCTGCCGGAGGAGATGCGCCCCATGGCCCGCAGCATCGGTGAGGCCTTCGCGGCCACCGCGCGGCACCTGCTGGATCTGGGGCTGGGCTACCTGGCGCTGGACCGGGCCGCCGCCACCCTCTCCACCGGGGAGCGGCAGCGGATGCAGCTGGCCCGGGCGGTGCGCAACCGCACCACCGGGGTGCTGTATGTGCTGGACGAGCCCTCCATCGGGCTGCATCCCGCCAACATCACCGGTCTGGTGGATGTGATGCGGGACCTGACGGCGGACGGCAACACGGTGCTGCTGGTGGACCACGACACCCAGGTGCTGGCCCAGGCGGACTGGCTCGTCGAGATGGGCCCCGAGGCCGGGGCCCGGGGCGGGCAGCTGGTGGCCCAGGGCCGGGTGACCGACCTGGCAAAAGACCCGGCCTCCCGGATCGGGCCGTTTTTGAGCGGAGAGCGGCAGGTACGGGTACACCGCCCCGCGCCCCAGGCGGAGATGTTCGCCAGGGGGTGCATCCGGCTGACCACCGGGGCCATCCACACGGTGCGGCCGCTGGAGGCGCGCATCCCGAAGGGCCGGCTCACGGTGGTGACCGGAGTGTCCGGCTCCGGCAAGACGACCCTGATCCTGGAAAGCCTGGTGCCCGCCCTGGCCGCCGCGGCCGCCGGGGAGAAACTGCCCGCCCATGTGCGGCAGCTGGAGGCCCCCGGCATCCGGCGGGTCAAACTGATCGACGCCGCCCCCATCGGGCTGAACGTGCGGTCCACCGTGGCCACCTACGCGGGGGTGCACGACGAGCTGCGCAAACTCTTTGCCCGCACCCCCGACGCCAGGCGGCTGGGGTACAAGGCGGGGGATTTCTCCTACAACACCGGGCGGCTGCGCTGCCCGGTCTGCGACGGTACCGGTTCCATCAGCCTGGACGTGCAGTTTCTGCCCGACGTGGAGATCCCCTGCCCGGAGTGCCGCGGCGCCCGGTATGCCCGGGCGGCAGAGGAGGTGCGGCATCCGGCGGCGGGCCGGTCGCTGCCGGAACTGATGGCCATGGACGTGCGCACCGCCCTGCCGCTGTGCAAAGACTGGAAAACCGTGTACAGCCGGCTGGCGGTGCTGCGGGAGCTGGGCCTGGGGTATCTGACCCTGGGCGAGGCCACCCCCAGCCTGTCCGGCGGGGAGGCCCAGCGGCTCAAGCTGGCCAGCGAGATGGGCCGGGGCCAGGAGGACACGGTGTTTGTGTTCGACGAGCCCACTATCGGGCTGCACCCGCTGGACGTGCAGACCCTGCTGGAGGTGTTCGACACCCTGCTGGCCAGCGGGGCCACGGTGGTGGTGATCGAACACGATCAGGACGTGATCCGCAACGCCGACTGGCTGCTGGACATGGGCCCGGGCGGCGGCGGGCAGGGCGGCCGGATCGTGGCGGCGGGCACCCCGGCCGCCGTGGCCGCCTGCGAAGCGAGCGTGACCGGCCGGTATCTGCGCAAAGCCGGGCTGTAAAGGCCGCGCCTTGCAATGGCGGGGGCAATCTGGTATAATCAACTGGACGCGCGGCCGGCGGAAAAACGGCCGCACACCGCGGGAAGAGGAAAATGAGGAGGACGGCCGACAATGGGACAGTTTGAGGTATTTATGGCGGAGGTGCTGGACGTGCTGGTGGCGAACGCCATCCATCTGTTTGAGCTGGTGGGGGTGATCGTGCTGATCGTGGCCGGCGTACAGGGCGTGATCAACTATCTGCGGCACGATCCGATGGTGCGGCTCAAGCTGGCCAAGGGTATGGCGCTCTGCCTGGAGTTCAAGCTGGGCAGCGAGATCCTGCGCACCGTGGTGGTGCGGGACCTGAGCGAGATCGCCATCGTGGGCGCGATCATCGTGCTGCGGGCCGCGCTGACCTTCCTGCTGCACTGGGAGATCAAGAACGAGGAGGCCGAGGCCGAAGCCACCCTGAACGAGGAGTTCCGGGAGATCAAGGCCCAGGCCGCTGCCCGGGGCTGCAACTGCGATCCCAAAGCCCATGCGGAGGCCGCCGTGGCGGAACAGAAAAAGGCGCAGAAATGACGCCGCAGAATGACGCTGTGCGCCGCCGTGCCCGCTGAAAGCGGGTGCGGCGGCATTTCTGTTGCCCGGCCGGGCGGGGCGTGGTAAAATGTACATACATTCCGCCCCCGGCGCCACCTATTTTGGCGGTTGTGCGGATTGACTTTTTGGTTGGACAGTTTTACACTATGATAGTATAGTAAAGCAATAAAGCAGCCGGCGGGGGATATCCCGCCGCCGGCAGTACAGGCGGGGGGAGCGCCCCCGGGAAAGGAAGGCACAGCATGGAACAGCGTCCCGCCCCCAGCGCCGAGCAGGCGGCCGGCCGGCTGCAGGGGCTTTACCGGCAGTACGGCTACCTGCCCTATAAGATGAGCAAATTTGAGGAATACGACCTGTATGTGCGCAACAAGAGCTTTTTGAACAGCCCGTACATCCTGACCTTTACCGACCGGGACGGCAAGCTCATGGCGCTGAAACCGGATGTGACCCTCTCGATTTTGAAGAACAGCCGCCCGGCCCCGGCGCTGCAGAAGGTGTTCTATCAGGAGAACGTCTACCGCACCGGGCGGGACACCCGCAATTTCCGGGAGATTTTGCAGATGGGGCTGGAGTGCATCGGCCCGCTGGACGGCTATGCCGAGGCGGAGGTGCTGGAACTGGCGGCGCGCAGCCTGGAACTGCTGATGCCGGACTGGCTGCTGGATATCAGCCACCTGGGGGTGGTGAACGGGGTGCTGGCCTCCCTGGGACTGCCCGGAGAGGAGGAGTATCGCCTGCTGGAGGCGCTGGGTGAGAAGAACACCCCCCGGATCAGCGAACTCTGCGCCGCCCTGGGCACCGGCGAGGCCGCCCGGGACCGGCTGTGCCGGCTGGCGCTGCTCTACGACGCCCCCGCCGCCGCCCTGCCCCAGCTGGAGGCTCTGGCCGCCGGCAGCGACACGGCCGTGCGGGCGGTGGAGGAACTGCGGGGGCTGTGCGGGCTGCTGACCCCCTGGGCCAACCGGCTTCGGCTGGACTTCTCGCTGGTGAGCGACCGGCAGTACTACAGCGGGGTGGTGTTCCGTGGATTTGTACCCGGGCTGCCGGTGGCCGTTCTGAGCGGCGGAAGGTACGACCACCTGCTGGCCCGGATGGGCCGCCAGGGCGGGGCCGTGGGTTTTGCGGTGTATCTGGACCAGCTGGACCGGCTGGCTCCCCATGAGCGGCCCGCCGTGGACGTGCTGCTGCTCTATGGGCCGGATACTCCCGCCGCCGAACTGGCCGCCGAGGCCCGGCGGCTGCGGGCCCAGGGAAAGACCGTCCGGGTGGAGCGGGAGGCCCCGCAGGGGATGACTTTCGGCCAGGTGTGCCGGATGGGAGGTTGAGCCATGGAATGGATCAATGTGGCCCTGCCCAAGGGCCGTTTGGGTGAAAAGGTCTACCGCAGTTTTGAGGCAGCGGGCTACGCCTGCCCGGGCCTTTTGGAGGACAACCGCCGCCTGATCTTTGAGAACGAGGAGAACGGGATGCGGTATTTCTGGGTCAAGCCCAGCGACGTGGCCATCTATGTGGAACAGGGCGCGGCGGACATCGGGGTGGCCGGCAAGGACATCCTGCTGGAATACCGCCCCGACGTGTACGAGCTGGCCGATCTCGGGGTGGGCCGATGCCGCATGTGCGTGGCCGCCAAAAAAGAGTTTTACGATGACCGGGTGCGCACCCTGCGGGTGGCGACCAAGTTTGCCCGCATCGCCCGGGACTACTACGCCTCCCAGAGCCGGGAGATCGACATCATCCATCTGAACGGCTCCATCGAGCTGGCCCCCATCCTGGGCTTGAGCGAGGTGATCGTGGACATCGTGGAGACCGGCCGAACCCTGGCCGAGAACGGCCTGGAGGTGAAAGAGGAGATCGTGCCCATCAGCGCCCGGCTCATCGCCAACAAGGTGGGGTACAAATTCAAGAACGAGCGCCTACGGCGGCTGTGCCGGGCGCTGGAAGAACAGGGAAAGGGGTAACGTTATGATTCGCATCTATCCCTACGGGCAGGTGCCCGACGAGGAGATCTTTGCCCGCGTGAAGGACGAGCGGGACGTATCCGGCATTGTGGCCGGCATCATCGCCCGGGTGCGGGCCGAGGGGGACAAGGCCCTGGCCGACTACGCCCGGCAGTTTGACGGGGCCGCCCCCGAGCGGCTGGAGGTGACCGAGGCGGAGCTGGACGCCGCCGTGGCCGCCCTGGACCCGGAATTTGTGGCGATCTTACGGGAAGCCGCCGCCAACATCGAGGCGTTTCACAAGCATCAGGTGCGCTCCAGCTTTGTGATCGCCGACCAGCCCGGCGTAGTGATGGGCCAGAAGGTGCTGCCCATTGAGAAGGTGGGGCTGTATGTTCCGGGTGGCACGGCGGCCTATCCCAGCTCGGTGCTGATGAACTGCATCCCGGCAAAACTCGCCGGCTGCCGCCAGATCGTGATGGTCTCGCCCCCCACCTGCAACGGGGACATCAACCCGGTGATCCTGGCCGCGGCCCGCATCGCCGGGGTACACCGGGTATTCCGCGCCGGCGGCGCCCAGGCGGTGGCCGCCCTGGCCTGGGGCACCGAGAGCGTGCCCCGGGTGGACAAGATCGTGGGCCCGGGCAACGCCTTTGTGGCCGAGGCAAAGCGCCAGGTGTTCGGGCAGGTGGCCATCGACATGATCGCCGGGCCCAGCGAGATCCTCGTGGTGGCAGACGGTAAGTCCGACGCGGCCGCCGTGGCCGCCGACCTGCTCAGCCAGGCCGAGCACGACAAGCTGGCCAGCGCGGTGCTGGTGACCGACAGCGAGGCTCTGGCCAAAGCGGTGCAGGCCGAGATCGAGCGGCAGCTGCCGCTGCTGGCCCGGGAAGAGATCGCCCGCGCCTCCATCGACAACAACGGCAAGATCATCGTGGCCCAGGACCTGGCGGTGGCGGTCCAGATCGCCAACCGCATCGCACCGGAACATCTGGAACTGTGCATCGACAACCCCTTCGACTGGCTGGACCGCATCCGGAACGCCGGGTCGGTGTTCATGGGGCGGCACTGCCCCGAGGCGCTGGGGGATTACTTCGCCGGGCCCAACCACACCCTGCCCACCAGCGGCACCGCCCGGTTCTCCAGCCCCCTGTCGGTGGACGATTTTGTCAAAAAGACCCAGTTCACCTACTTCACCGGCGACGCGCTGGAACGGGTGGCGGGCAAGGTGGACTACTTTGCCCGGCAGGAGGGGCTCACCGCCCACGCCCGCAGCGTGACCATCCGGTTTGACGACACGAAGGAGTGAGACCCATGAGCCGCTTTCTGAGTGCCCGGATGGCCGCGCTGGAGCCCTATGTGCCCGGCGAACAGCCCCGGGACCGGCAGTATGTGAAGCTGAACACCAACGAGTCGCCCTTTTCGCCCGCGCCCGGCGTGATCGCCGCCGTGCGGGGGGCCGAAGCCGAACGGCTCAACCTCTACCCGGACCCCACCTGCCGGGAACTGCGCCGGGCCCTGGCCGCCCGGTTCGGGGTGGGGGAGGAGAACGTGATCGTCTCCAACGGGTCGGACGATATCCTGAACTTCGCCTTCCAGGCTTTCTGCGGGCCGGACAAGCCGGTGGCCTTCCCGGCGGTGAGTTACGGGTTTTATCCGGTGCTGGCCGGGCTGTACGGTCTGCCCCACACCGCCGTGCCCCTGCGGGAGGACCTGTCCATCCACGTGGCCGACTACATCGGCCGGGGGGAGAATGTGGTGCTGGCCAACCCCAACGCCCCCACCGGGCTGGCGCTGGGGCCGGACGAGATCGAGCGGATCGCCGCCTCCAACCCGGACAACCTGGTGCTGGTGGACGAGGCCTATGTGGATTTTGGCGCCGAGAGCTGCGTGCCGCTTACCAAACGGTATGAAAACCTGCTGGTGGTGCAGACCTTCTCCAAATCCCGGTCGATGGCCGGGGCCCGGCTGGGCTTTGCCATCGGCAGCGCCGCGCTGATCGCGGACCTGGAGGCGGTGAAGTATTCCACCAATCCCTACAGCCTGGACCGGGTGACCCTGGCCGCCGGCGCGGCCGCTCTCACCGACGAATCCGAGGCCTACCACGCGGCCAACTGCCGCGCCATCATGGAGAACCGGGCCTACACCCCCGAGGAACTGACCCGGCGGGGCTTTGCGGTGGTGCCCAGCCTGGCGAACTTTGTGTTTGCCCGGCGCCCCGGCGCCGACGGCGGCCGGCTCTACGAGGCGCTGCGCGGGCAGGGGGTGCTGGTGCGGCATTTCGACAAGCCCGGTATCCGGGACTACCTGCGCATCACCATCGGCTCGCGGGCCGAGATGGACGCGCTGCTGGCGGCCCTGGACACGATACTCGATGAAAAAGGAGAATGATGCTATGCGCAGCGCCAACATTCAGCGGGCCACCAGCGAGACCAGCGTGCTGCTGGGGCTGGACCTGGACGGCACCGGAAAAAGCCAGATCGACACCGGCTGCGGCTTTCTGGATCACATGCTCACCCTCTTTGCCCGGCACGGCCGGTTCGACCTGACGGTGGAGTGCGAGGGGGACAGCCAGGTGGATTTCCACCACACGGTGGAGGACATCGGCATCTGCCTGGGGGACGCCTTCGCCCAGGCGCTGGGGGATATGCGGGGCATCACCCGCTACGGCAGCTGTGTTTTGCCCATGGACGAGGCCCTGATCCTGACGGCGGTGGATATCTCCGGCCGGGGGCTGCTCTGCTGCGAGCTGGACATCCCCGCTCCCCGGGTGGGCGAGTTCGACACCGAACTGGGGGAGGAGTTTTTCCAGGCGCTGGCCCGGCGGGCCGGGATGACCCTGCACATCCGCCAGCTGGCGGGCAGGAACAGCCACCACATTCTGGAGGGGGCATTCAAGAGCCTGGCCCGCAGCCTGCGGCAGGCGGTGGCCATCGAGGCCGCCTTCGCGGACGAGATCCCCTCCACCAAAGGAGTTTTGTAAGATGGTAGCCATTGTGGATTACGGCGTGGGCAACCTGTTCAGCCTGCGCAGTTCGCTGGCGGTGCTGGGGGCCGAGGCCCTGGTCACCGGGGACCCGGCGGACCTGGCCGCCGCCGACCGGCTGATCCTGCCGGGGGTGGGGGCCTTCGGCGACGCGGCCGGGGCGCTGCGGGAAAAGGGCCTTGCCGAACCGCTGCGCCGCCTGGCCGGCGCGGGCAAGCCGCTGCTGGGCATCTGCCTGGGGATGCAGCTGCTGTTTGACTACAGCGAGGAGTACGGCCGCCACGAGGGGCTGAGGCTCATCCCCGGCCATGTGGCCCCACTGGCTCCCGACCTGCCCCCCGAACGACATCTCAAGGTGCCCCACATCGGCTGGAACGGGCTGCACCGCCGCCAGCCGGTGCATCCGCTGCTGGCGGGGGTGAAGGAGGGCGACTGTGTGTACTTCGTGCACTCCTTCCACGCGGTGGACTGCGCGGCCAGCGTCATCGCCACCGCCGAATACGGGGTGGAGGTGACCGCCGCGGTGGCCCGGGGCAACGTGATGGGCACCCAGTTCCACCCGGAGAAGAGCGGCGCGGTGGGCCTTGCCATCCTGCGCAGCTTCTGCGAGGGAAAGGGGGACGCGGTATGATCCTGCTGCCTGCCATTGATTTGAAGGACGGCCGGGTGGTCCGGCTGCTGAAGGGGGATTTCGCCACCGTGCATCAGGTGGCGGACGACCCGGTGACGGTGGCCCGGGCTTTTGCCGACGCGGGCGCCGCCTGGGTCCACATGGTGGACCTGGACGGCGCGAAGGACGGGGTGCGCCGCAACGCCGACGCGGTGCGGGCGGTCTGCGCCACCGGGTTGCGGGTGGAGCTGGGCGGCGGCATCCGCCGCCTTGCGGATATCGAAGCGGTCTTTGCCCTGGGGGTGGAGCGGGCGGTCATCGGCTCCGCCGCCGTGACCGACCCGGACCTTGTGCGCCGGGCGGTGGAGACCTTTGGCCCCGGGCGGATCGCTGTGGGGGTGGACGCCCGCAACGGCCGGGTCTGCACCGCGGGCTGGGTGGAGGATTCCGGCATCGAGTACCGGGAATTTGCCCGCCGGATGGAGGCGCTGGGGGCCCGGTATTTCATCTTTACCGACATCGACACCGACGGTACCCTGGCCGGCCCGGCCTATGAAAAGCTGGCGGCGCTGGCCGCGGCGCTGGGCCCGGACTGCCGCATCACCGCCTCCGGCGGGGTGGGCAGCAACGAGGACCTGCGCCGGCTGCAGGCCGCCGGGGTGTACGGAGCCATCGTGGGCAAGGCCTACTACACCGGCGCGGTGGACCTGGCGCTGGCCGTGCGGGAAGGAGGGCCGCAGAGATGATCGCCAAACGCATCATCCCCTGCCTGGACGTGAAGGACGGGCGGGTGGTCAAGGGGGTCAACTTCGCCGGGCTGGCGGACGTGAACGACCCGGTGGCCCTGGGCAAATTCTACAGCGACAACGGGGCCGACGAACTGGTGTTCTACGACATCACCGCCTCCGCCGAGGGGCGGCGGCTCTTTACCGACGTGCTCACCCAGGTGGCCTCCACCATCTTTATCCCGCTGACGGTGGGCGGCGGCATCAACACCCTGGAGGATTTTGACCGGGTGCTGAAATGCGGCGCGGACAAGGTCAGCGTGAACAGCGGGGCTTTGCGGGACCCTTCCCTGATCGGCAAAGCGGCCAAAAAATACGGCGACCAGTGCGTGGTGCTGAGCATCGACGCCCGCCGGGTGGACGGGCAGTACCATGTGTTTGCCCGGGGCGGCCGGGAGGATACCGGCCGGGAACTGCTGGACTGGGTGCGCCGGGGCGTGGACGCGGGCGCGGGGGAGATCGTGCTGAACAGCATCGACACCGACGGGGTGCGCCAGGGCTTTGACCTGGAGATGCTGGACGCGGTCTGCCGGGTGGCCCCGGTGCCGGTGATTGCCTCCGGCGGCGCGGGCTGCATCCGGGATTTCATCACCCTGTTCCGCACCCTGCCCGCCGTGGACGCAGGGCTGGCCGCCAGCATCTTCCACTTCGGGCAGGTGGCCATCCCTGATTTGAAACGGCAGCTGGCCGACGCGGGCATCAACGTGCGGCTGTAAATAAAGGAGAGACGATATGCTTACGATCGACGAGTTGAAATTTGATTCCCACGGACTGATCCCGGCCATCGTGGTGGACGCGGCCAGCCAAAAGGTGCTGACCCTGGCCTACATGAACCGGGAGAGCCTGGACATCAGCCTGAAAGAGAAGCGCACCTGCTTCTGGAGCCGGTCCCGGCAGGAATTGTGGCGCAAGGGGGAGACCAGCGGCAACGTGCAGCACATCCGCACCATCGTGGCCGACTGCGACCGGGACGCGCTGGTGGTGACGGTGGACAAGGAGGGCCCGGCCTGCCACCTGGGCACCGACAGCTGTTTCAACGACCCGCTGTTCATCGGCGAGGCAGGGGAGCCCTTCCGGCTGGAGGGGCTGTACGAGCTGCTGCAGGGCCGCAAGGAGAATCTGCCGGAGGGCAGCTACACCACCTACCTGTTCCAGAAAGGGCTGGACAAAATTCTCAAGAAGGTGGGCGAGGAGTGCACCGAGGTCATCATTGCGGGCAAGGCCCAGGACAAGCGGGAGACGGTGTATGAGATCGCGGACCTGGCCTACCATGTACTGGTGCTGATGGTGGAGACGGGCATCTCGGTGGAGGACATCCGCACCGAGCTGGCCAGCCGCCACGTGATCGACCACAAGGTGAAACAGGAGAAGATGGTATGAAGCCCCAGACCCTGCACTGCCACACCACTTTCTGCGACGGGGCCGACAGCCCCGCCGCCATGGCGGCGGCGGCCTTTGCGGCCGGGTGCGGGGCCATCGGGTTTTCGGGCCACTCGCCGCTGCCCGGGCAGGAGAGCTGGTGCATGGCCCCGGAACAGCTGGCGGATTACCGCCGGGCGGTGACGGCGCTGAAGGCCGAGTACGCCGGCCGGATGGAGGTATATCTGGGGCTGGAGCAGGACTATGACTCCCCGGGCACCGGCCCGGACTGGGACTACAAGATCGGGTCGGTACACTGCCTGCGGCTGCCGGACGGCACCCTGCTGCCGCTGGACGAGAGCGCGGCCACCCTGGCCGCGGGGGTGACGCGCTGGTATGGCGGGGACTGGACGGCCCTGGCCCGGGCCTACTATGCCCGGGTGGCCCGGGTGGACGCGGTGACCGGCGGGGAGATCGTGGGGCATTTCGATCTCATCACCAAGTTCAACGAGGGCGGGGCGCAGTTTGACGAGGACGACCCGGCCTACCGGGAGGCGGCCTTTGCGGCGCTGGACGAACTGGCGGCGCGGGGGCGCATCTTTGAGATCAACACCGGCGCCGTCAGCCGGGGATACCGCACCGCGCCCTATCCGGCCCCCTTTCTGCTGCGGCGGCTGGCGGGGAAAGGCGGACGCATACTTCTTTCCAGCGACAGCCACAGCGCCGCCACGGTGCTGTACGGATACCGGGAGGCGGCGCGGCTGGCCCGGGACTGTGGTTTTACCAGCTGCTGGTACCGGACGGCCCGGGGCTTTGCGGAAGGGCCGCTGCCGGAAATTTAAGCCAACAGGGTCATGGGGCCGATCCGGGGCCGGCGGCCCCAGCCCCATCCGGCGGGACGGATCCCTCCGCCCCGCTTTTTTTTGTATCAAAATAAACGCGCGAGACGATACGATCGTCCCGCGCGTTTGGCGGTATGAGGCAGGGGCGGCAAAAGCGGCAAATGCGTCCTCGCTCCCCTGGCGGCCCCGCACCTCTATCGGTTTTGGATTCGCTTACAGCGGCGGCAGGCTGCGGGCCAGGCGATCCAGGGTCTTGGTGTGCAGGCGGCGCACCCAGCGCTCGTCCAGCGTGAGGGTATGGCCGATCTTTTCCCAGGTCAGGCCCCGGATATATCGCAGCCACAGAATGCGCTGCTGCTGCTCGTCCCCCACCGCCTGGATCGCCCGCTCTACCTGGGACCGGATATCCAGGCATCGCTCCAGCTGCGCCTCCAGCCGTACGGTCAGCTCCTCCAGCCGCGCGATGCCCGGGCTGTGAGGAGGCAGCGTTTCGCCCAGCCGCTCCTCCAGCGCCCGCAGCGTCTGCACCTCTCCCGCCAGGTCCTCCGCCTGGGCCACCGCCTGCCGATACCGGCGCAGAAACTGCTGTATCTGCTCCCGCCGGTCTTCCGGTGAGATCGCCAGCGCCTCGCCCGGCGCGCTGGCCTCTGCCTGCGCCCGCCCCAGGGCCGCCAGCTCGGCCCCGCGCAGCGCCTGTTCCTGCTTGTATCCGATCGTTTCCATCAAGCCCTCCTCTTTTCTTGCTGGCCCGCACACAGCCCGGCCGCCGGAACCGGGCCTTGCCCCCCGCGTCCACAAAACGGGGCCCCGCGTTCCCTTCGGCGGCAGCCATACAGCTGTTTGATTTAGTATCACAATAGCACAACTGTTGGAATAAGTCAACAACAAATGGTTGTTTCGCCCGGAAAAGCCCAACTTTAAGTTGTGGATCGTCCGGGGTGAGAAAGGGCGCAAAAAAACCGCGGCAAAGTTTTCCACAGCCGGAAAGGGCTTTGTGGAAATCTTTGCCGCGGGGGCAAACAAAACGCCGACGCGCCGGTCAGGCGGCTTCTTCGTCCAGTTCCTCGTCGCTCTGGGTGGCGGTGGCAAGGCCGGCTACCGAGAATTGGCCGGAGACCACGTAACTGGGGCTGTCGTGGGAGATGGCCAGCCGGTACTGGGAGGAGGGGTCCAGCCCCTCATAGGTATAGCTGTAGCAGCTGCCGTCGGCGGTGTAGTAGACGGTGGTGCCGGGCAGATAGGCCATGCCGCCGTCCACCTTCTGCCAGAGGGCGAACTTGAACTGTTTGTTGTACTCGTTTTCGGTGGTGGCAAAGGCGGTCACGGTGATGCTGGTGCCCGCCGGGGAGAAGTATCCGGTCTCCTTTTTCTGAGCGCCGCTGAAACTGAAGGTGGCGTAGAGCGCGTCGCCGGAGACCAGGGAAGTAAAGGTGCCGGAAGCGGAGAAGCCTTCCGGCAGGGTGATGCTGCCGCCGGCGGTGGCGTGGATCTCGTCGGCCACGTCCTCCTCTTCCGTTTCGCCGGAACAGCCCGCCAGCAGCGCGGCGCAGAGCGCCAGCGCAAGCAGCAGGGCAAACAATCGCGTATGTTTCATGGAAAAACCTCCTGATGCGGGGCCAGCGGCCCCGGCTGTGTAAACGTCCCGCAGCACAGCGCCGCCCGAAAAGGGGCGCTATGGTAATAGTATACCACAATTCCCGCCGGCGCAAGCCGCCCGGGGCGGATTTTGCCGGATTTTCACCCGATGCGGGGTGGTCATTCGTTGGCCGCGCGCAGGGCCTCGCACTCGGCGGCGGCCAGATCGCCCCAGGCCGTGTTGTCAAACAGGGAAGCGTACCGGTACAGAGCGTAGCCGTTCAGCCCGGCCCCCCGCAGCCCTTCTACCTGGCTGGCCAGGTTGCAGCCGGTCTGCCATTGGGTGGTGCTGGTGGCGTTGCTGCCGCCGTCCCCCTCGCCGATCCGGTAGGCGCCCAGCCCGGCGCAGAGGGCCACGCTGTCCGCCCGGGGCAGGGAGGCCCATTCGGCGATGATGTTCTCAAAGGCGAACCGGTCGCTGCCGCTCTGCAGGGTATACCCGAATCCCCAGTAGATCTGGGGCATCACATAGTCCACATAGCCCAGGGTACGCATCCACAACTCCACGTCGCTGTACTGGCCGTTGTAGTTGTTGTCCGGGTTGCCCTGCGGGCTGATGCCGAACACCGCCGTGGGGCTGGCCTCTTTCACGGTGCGGTAGACCAGGCTCACCAGGCTGTTCACGTTCTGCCGCCGCCAGTCCGCCAGGGACAGGTCGGTGTCCGCCTCGGCCCAGGCGTCCTCGTCAAAACTCTCCTCGGTGGTGGGATAGAAGTAATCGTCAAAATGGATGCCGTCCACCGGGTAGTTGTCCAGGATCTCCTTCACGCCGGCGGCGATGTAGGCCTGCACCTCGGGGTTGGCCGGGTCCAGATAGATCCCGCCGCCGGCCTCTTTGGCCCAGTCCGGATGCTGCACCGCCGGGTTGGTACTGGCCAGTTCCCCCGCGGGATAGCTGGCGTTCAGCCGCACCCGGTAGGGATTCACCCACGCCTCGATGGCCAACCCCGCGCTGTGGGCCTGTTCCACCAGGATGGCCAGCGGGTCGTAGCCCGGGGCCTGCCCCTGGGCGCCGGCGCACAGATCGCTCCAGGGGAACAGCTCGCTGGGATAGATCGCGTCCGCAAAGGGGCGCACCTGTACCAGCACCCGATTCAGCCCCAGAAAAGCACAGTTCTCCATCAGGAGGGCGGCCTGTTCGGTAAAGGCTGCCTCGCTGGAAAAGTCCATCGTTTCCCATTCCTTGTAGCTGATCCACATGGCCCGGATCTCATCGTGGGGATCGGGCGCGGGGGCCGCCGTGGCGGCGGGCGGGGAGGAGACGGGCAGGGAGGAAGAAGCGGGCGCGGCGGCGCAGCCCGCCGTGAGGGCCAGGGCCAGCGCGGCGGCGGCCAGGCGGAAAACAACTCTCATGGTTTCACCTCGCAAAGGTATGTGTATGTGCGGGCCGGGCGGTTGATGCCAGACATCTCACCGGGCCGCTGCCCGCCGGTACAATACCACCATGGCCCAGCCGCGGGCCAGAGTGCAGGCAAAAAACATCAGGTTGTAGGCGGTTTTGATCAGAACGGTCAGTTCAGGCGCGAGCAGAAGCAGGGTCTGGGCCAGTTCGCACAGACAGACCGCCGCCACCGCCCCCGAAAAGGAGGAGGCGTGGGCCGGGTCCTCCCGGCGCAGGCGGCTGTACTCCATCCAGACAAAGTTGATCCAGCAGCCGGCCAGCAGCGCCCGGTTGAGGGGAGCGTAGGTGGTCAGGCTGGCGGGGCCGGCCAGCAGCAGCACGAAGCTGAGCACATACCGCCCTTTTTCCGAGCCGGGGATGCCGCGCAGCGCCGCCAGAAACAGCAGCATCAGACCGGTGAGCACAAAGGCCAGGTTCTCCCCCAGGGACACCGGCGCCGAGCCGGTGAGCAGCAGGATCGCGTTGAACATGTTGCAGGCCACGGCCAGGATGCCCAGCAGGTAATAGGTCTTGCGGGTAAGGGTCAGGGACATGGGTACCTCCTTGCAAACGCGCAGGGTTGCGGTATAATAAAAAGTACGGGCAAACCGGCCCTATTATACCACAGTTCGACCGATCTGGAAAGGAGACGACCATGTCCCCCATTGTTTCCCTGGTGCTGGCCCTGCTGGGGCTGGCGCTTTGTATATGGTTCATCGCCCGGCGGGACCGGCAGCGGCGGGACGCGCCCGGCGCGTCCGGCACCAGCGTTTTCCGCACCGACTGGCCATTGGACGACTGCATGGACGCGCTGGCCCGCCACGGCGAAGAGGATATGTTTTCCTATACGCTGCGCCGGGACCCGGACGGCAGCTTTCTGCTGCATTTCACCCGGCACAACCCCACCGCCCAGCCGCTGGATACCCTGTACCAGCTGCGGCTGGACCCGGGCCGCCGCACCACCGTGACCCTGATCTTTCTGCGGGAGGCCTTCGGCTACAAGGAGCCGGTGTTCCCGGCCGATATGCTGACCGCGTTCATGAAACAAAAGCTGGACGCTGAGCCGGTGGATCTGGAATTGTGACAAAGGGCGGGGCGAGGGATCGTCCCGCGAGTTGGGAGGCCGGGGCAGACAACGTCTGTCCCGGCTCTTTGCGTATTTTCGTGCAATCTGGACCGCCTTCCGCCATCCGGTGCCGGATGGCGGTCATGCCATTTCCAGGTGGCCAGCTCTTTCCGATTGGCACTTGCCTTGATATGGGTTTTGTCGGCACCATTTCCTCCAGGCTCACAAATTCCGGCTGTCCTCGATTTTCTGCGTTCTTTACCAGCATTTTTATTACCCCAATCCATTATGACGCATTCTCTTCCGCTATATGAGAAAAAGGCCACCTTGCGGTGACATTTTTCGACAGTTTGACCTGGCGTTGTTGAACGCCAGGCCTCGCAAAGTTCTGAACCTTCATTCTGCTCAGAAATTATGGGACTTCAAACTCAATTCCCGTGGCACTCAGTTTGATAACTCACTAAAAAATAATTGTAAGAATGGGTTGATTGTGATATAATTAACATGCAGTATAATTTGAAGGAATGGAGGGATTGGTATGTACGGCAGGCAGGTCATGAGTTATGGTATAGGTCAATTAAGCCGGAAATATTTGTATCTTCAATTCTGGAGAGGACGAATTAAAATCGTAAATATGGGCGCATGAACACCCATACTGCAAGTTGGATTCGATAACTTTGTAGCATTCACACTTCAATGAATCGAAGAACATGGTTGATGTTATTTTAGGATACCTGTCCCCATTCATAATAGGGATGGTGATGCGATATGCTTCACGAAAATGGGATAGGCCATTACTGGTAACGAATGGCTTGATATTTGCTGTGGTCGTTATAAACCTTATTGTTTCTGTAATGGACCACACATTTATAGTTTACCTCGAATTCAGAGTTAGACTCTTTGCCTGTATGATATTCGGTGCTCTGATAGCAGATTTACTATATCGTATTCGTCACCAGCGAAAAGAATAAAAGGAGGGGGCTGTTGCAAAAAGGAAGTTGAGCAACAGCCCCTTCAGCTTATAGAAAAACCCGCTTTGGCCTGATTGCCAAAGCGGGTTTTTCTATTGCTGTGTTACGCGGCGTAGTCCGCGGCGTTCTGGCCGGCGATGCGGCCGAACACCACGAAATCGGCCACGGCGTTGCCGCCCAGGCGGTTGGCGCCGTGCACGCCGCCGGTGACCTCACCGGCGGCGTACAGGCCCGCGATGGGGGCGCCGTCCCCGGTGAGCACCTGGGTGCTGGTGTTGATCTTCAGGCCGCCCATGGTGTGATGCACGCCCGGGCTGACCTTGATGGCGTAGTAGGGGGCGGTGTCCAGCGCCTGAGCAAAGCTGGTGCGGCCGAACTCGGCGTCCTCACCGGCGGCCACGCAGCTGTTCCAGGCGTCCATGGTGGCGGCAAAGTCTGCGGCGGGCACGCCCATGGCCTCGGCCAGGGCCTCATAGGTATCGCCCTGCACGGTGTAGCCGCTCTTGATGTAGCCGGCGATCACGCTGGAGGCGTCCACCATCTTCTGGTCGATCACCAGCCAGGCATAGCTGCCGGTCTGGGCGATCTCGGCGGCGCTCACCGCGTCACGGGTGCCCACCTCGTCGCAGAAACGCTTGCCCTCGGCGTTCACCAGGATCGCGCCGTCGCCGCGCAGGCCCTCGGTGATCAGGGCGGCGGTGTTGGCCTCCACGGTGGGGTGGATCTGGATCTGGTCCATATCCACGGTGGCCGCGCCGATGGCGGTGGCCATGGCGATGCCCTCACCCTGCGCGCCCGGCGCGTTGGTGGAGGCGAAGCCGGCCAGGTCGGGCTTGTACTCCACGACCATATCCAGGTTGGCGCCGAAGCCGCCGGTGGCCAGCACGACGCTTTTGGCATTGACGGTCACGGTGCTGCCGCCCTTGCCCTCGGCGGTGATGCCCACGGCCGCGCCGCTCTCATCGGTCAGGATGGCGTTGGCCTTGGTGTTCAGCAGGATCTCAATGCCCAGATCCTGGCAGTTCTGCTCCAGAATGGGGATCATGTAGCTGCCCACGGACAGGGTCTTGCCCTCAGCGTCCACCGGGCGATGGATGCGCTTGACCGAAGCGCCGCCGAAGCTGCCCACGCTGGGCAGGTCGATGCCGATGGAGGCCAGCCAGTCAATGCTGTCGGCGCTGTTGTTCACCAGGGTGGCGACCAGCTCGGGATCGTTGATGCCCTTGCCGCCGATCAGGGTGTCCAGCTGGAACAGCTCAGGGCTGTCAAAATAGCCGGTGGGGTTGGCCTGATACTCCGCCCACTGGGTCTTGACCGTCTCGCCCAGGGCGGTGATGGCCTCGTTGTCGGCCCAGTCGGGCAGGGAGGCCAGGGTCTTTTCCACGCCGGCCTCCTCGGTGAACTCGTTCTCGTCCTGGGCGGCGGTCTTGGCGGCGTTCATGCCGCCGGTGGCGCGCACCGAGTTGCCGCCCACCATGGCCATGCTCTCCACGATGACAACGCTCTTGCCGGCCTTGGCGGCGGTGATGGCGGCGGTCATGCCCGCGCCGCCCGCGCCCACGACCACCACGTCGGCGTCGTAGGTGGCGTCCTCGCCGGCGGCGGACCCGCCGTTACCGGCAAAGGAAGCCGGGTCCAGGCCCAGGCTGGAGACAGCGGCCTTGGCGGCCTCCACCACGGCGGTGCTGCTGATGGTGGCGCCGGAGATGGCGTCCACCTCCAGGGTCTGGCTGTCCACCATCTGCTGGGGCAGCTGCTCAATGGCCACGCTGCCCACGCCGTCGGTCTCGCTGGCGCCTTCGGCGGAAGCGGCGGTGATCTTGCCGTTTTCCACGGTGATGGTCACCGACACGTCGCCGCCAAATCCCTTGGCGGTGCCGGTGGCGGTCTGCGCGCCGGCGGCCGCGCTCTGGCTGTCGCCGCAGGCGGCCAGGCTCAGCGCCATCAGCAGCGCCAGCGCCAGGCATACGGCCTTGCGGCCGATACGATTCGTCTTCATAGGTTCCTCCTTGGAGTTCTTTTGAAATCGCGGGGCGACCCGTCCGGACGCCCGCATGAGAGTATAGCGCCGCGTGATTTTTCTGTCAAACCTTTTGCTTGGAAAGTCACTGTTTTGTAACCGATCGTGCGCATTTTTCCGATGCGCCCAGAAACGCCCGGGCACTCGCCCGCCCGCGCCCGGGCACTCGCCCGGGAAAGCCCGCCGCCCCTCGTGCTATGCTGACGGTGGCAAAGGAAAACGGCGCGCCGACTTTGCTCAGGTCCCGGCCACAGGAGACGGTCGGGGGTGGGATGCGGGAAGTACAGCGGCGCGCCCCGGGCCCGGCAGCGGGCCCGGGACTCGGACGATCAGCGGGAAAGGAGGAGAACAGGATGGCAGCACGAAAAGCCCGGCCGGCCACGCCGGAAGAACTGCTGGCGGAACTGAGCGATATCGCCCTGGGCCGCCGCAGTTACCCGGAGGCGGACCGTTCGGGCAACATCACCGAGCAGCCCCCGCCCATGAGCGCCCGGCTCAAGGCGCTGGAACTGCTGGGCAAGCGATACCGGCTGTTTGCCGACGCGCCCGCCGCCCCCGGCGCGGGGGAACTGCGGGTAACGGTGCGGGTGGTGGACCGGCTGGAGGAAGAGCCGTCCGGATGAGCGCGCGATGGAACTGGAACTGACCCTGACCCCCCGCCAGCGGGCATTTGTGGAGGCCGACGCCGACGAGGTGCTGTTCGGCGGGGCGGCGGGCGGCGGCAAAAGCTACGCCCAACTGGCCGACGCGCTGCTCTACGCCCTGCGGTATCCGGGCAGCCGGCAGCTGATCCTGCGGCGCACCTACCCGGATCTGGAGCGCAGCCTCATCGCCCAGCACCTGGCCCTCTTTCCCCGGGAAGTATACAGCTACGTCTCCAGCGCCCATCTGGGCCGGTTTGCCAACGGCAGCCTGCTGGAGTTCGGCTACTGCGACCACGAAAAAGACGTATATCGCTATCAGGGCGCGGAGTACGACGTGATCCGCTTTGACGAATTGACCCACTTTTCCGAGGGGATGTACCGGTACCTGATGAGCCGCCTGCGAGGCGCGAACCGGTTTCCCAAGCATATCAAGAGTTCCACCAATCCCGGCGGGGTGGGGCACGCCTGGGTCAAGGCCCGGTTCATCGACCCGGCCCCCGCCGGCCGGGTGTGGGCCGCGGCCGGCGGCACCCGCCTGTTTCTGCCCAGCCGGGTGCAGGACAATCCGTTTCTGATCCAGCGGGACCCGGGCTATCTGCGCCGGCTGGAAAACCTGCCCGACGCCCAGCGCCGGGCCCTGCTCAACGGGGAATGGGACCTGTTTGAGGGACAGTTTTTTGCCGAGTTCCGCCGGGAACTGCATGTCTGCGACCCCTTTTTTCTCCCGGATCACTGGCCCCGTTACCTGACTTTGGACTACGGCACCGACATGCTGGCGGCCTATTGGGCGGCCATGGATGAGGAGGGCCGGGCCTGGGTGTACCGGGAGGTGTACGAGGGGCGGGACAATGGCAAGGGCGAGGAAGGCCGGGGGCATACCATCGGGGCGGCGGCGCGGCTGCTGCGGCAGGCCGGGCAGGGGGAAAGCCTGCGGGCGGCACTGGCCCCGCCGGATCTGTGGAACCGCCGGCAGGAGACAGGGCGCAGCGCGGCGGACTATTTTGCCGAGGCCGGCCTGCCCCTGACCCGTACCTCCAACGACCGGGTGAACGGCTGGCGGGCGGTGCGGGAATGGCTGGCGCCGGGGCAGGACGGCAAACCCCGGCTGCGGATCTTTGCCAACTGCCGCAACCTGATCCGCACCCTGCCGGCACTGCAGTTCGATCCGCGCCGCCCGGAGGACGCGGCCCGGGAACCCCATGAACTGACCCATGCGCCGGACGCGCTGCGGGGGTTCTGCGTGTACTGGACCGGCCCCGCCCGCGCACCGGCCCGGCACAAGGCGGTGTGGACCCCGGACCAGTGGGAGGACTACGAGCGGGCCGACGGAGCGGGCCGGGCCTATCTGATCGAGAAGTACGGCGACCCGTTTTGAGGGCCGCGGAAAAGGAGGAAGTATGCTACACAGAAAACGGGACAAGGGCGCCGCCGGGGCCCGCCGCCGCCAGCTTTGGCAGCAGCGGCTGGCCGCCGCCCGTTCCGCCTACGCCGATACCCTGGCCAACATGGACCGGTGGGAGGCGCTGTACAACGGCAGCCGCCGGCTCACCGACGCGGACGGCCGCCCCGCCCGGGACAGCAGCAACGTGCGCAACATCGCCTACGAACTGGTGGAGAGCCAGGTGGACAGCACCCTGCCCCTGCCCCGGGTGGAGGCCATCCACGCCGAGGACACGGAACTGGCCCGCAGCATCGAGGCGGTGCTGCGCCATCAGATCCAGCTGCGGGGGCTGGCCGACCTGAACGATCTGCAGGAGCGCACCGTGCCCATCCAGGGCGGCAGCTTCTGGCTGGTGGAGTGGGACCCCAAAGGCGGCGGCCACTGTACCCTGGGGCAGCTGGCCATCACGCCGCTGCATCCCCGGCAGGTGATCCCGCAGCCGGGGGTCTGCGAGATCGACAAGATGGACTATCTGTTTGTGCAGATGGCCCAGACCAAGCAGGCCATCTACAAGCGGTACGGGGTGGACGTGTCCGCCTGCGGCGAGCAGGCCCCCGATCTGCGGGGCGAGGGGGAAAGCCCCCGGGAGGAACTGGTCACCCAGAACATCGCCTTTTACCGCAACCGTCGGGGCGGGGTAGGGATGTTCAGCTGGGTGGAGGATGTGACCCTGGAGGACCTGGAGGATTACCAGGCCCGCCGCCGGGCGGTCTGCGTCGACTGCGGCGCCGAGGCCGAGCCTGGGGCGGAGCGGTGCCCGGCCTGCGGGGGCAGGCTGGAGACCGGCCCGGCGGACTGGCAGCCGGCGCCCCCGGCTCTGGTCGCGCCGGGGCCGGAGGTGGAACGGGCGATCCTGATGGCAAACGGCGCCCCGGCCCTGGGGGAGGACGGGATGCCCCTGACCCAGTGGGTGGCCGCGCCGGTCCGGGTGCCCTGCTACCGCCCGGGGGCGTTCCCGGTGGTGCTGCGGCGGAACGTGAGCCGCTCCGGCAGCCTGTTGGGCGGCAGCGACGTGGAGGTGATCCGGGATCAGCAGGACGCCATCAAAAAAATGGGGGCCAAGATCGACGAGAAGATCCTCAAGGGCGGCAGCTATGTGACCCTGCCGGAGGGGGTGCGGATCGAGACCACCGACCGGGAACTCAAGATCATCCGGGTGCGCACCCCCGCTGAAAAGGCGCTGATCGGGGTGGTGAACGTGCAGCCGGACGTGAGTAAGGAGATGACCGCCCTGGAACAGAACTACCAGTGGGCCAAGAGCACCCTGGGCATCACCGACGCCTACCAGGGCAAATACGATTCCAGCGCCATGAGCGGTACCGCCAAGCAGTTCAGCGCCAACCAGGCGGCGGGGCGGCTGCAGTCCAAACGGGACCAGAAGAACCAGGCCTACGCCCGGCTGTATGAGCTGATGTTCCGGTATCTGCTGGCCTATGCCGACCAGCCGGTGCCCTACGCCGAGCGGCTGGCGGACGGAAGCCAGCGGTTCGCCCATTTTGACCGGTGGGCTTTTCTCAAGCGGGACGCCGCCGGCGAGTGGTACTGGAACGACGAGTTTCTGTTCTCGGTGGACCCCAGCGCCACCCAGGCCAGCAACCGCAGCGTGCTGTGGCAGCAGCTGGACGACAAGTACCGGGCCGGGGCGTTCGGTCCCGCGACCGAACCGGCCAGCCGCCGGCTGTACTGGACCATGCTGGCCCGCACCGATTTCCCCCATGCCCAGGAGGTCAAGACCCTGCTGGAACAGGAAGGAGGTGAGCCGGATGCTCTGCCCCTTGTGTAAGGTGGAGATGCGGGTGGAAAGCCGCACCGCCGTGACCGGGGACGAAAGCCCCGATACCGAGACCCGGGTGCTGCTGGTGCAGGAGTTCTTCTGCCGCAACCCCAGGTGCGAACGCTATGGAGGCGGCTGTGTGGAACGGGTGACCCAACCCATCCCTTTGACCCGCCTGTGAAGGAAAGGAGGTGAACGCGAATGGCCAAGCTGAAGATCGGCAACGGCGGCAGCATGCAGGTGCCCGCCCCGAAGCCCGTGCCCGGCGGCAAAAAGCCCCAGGTGCGCCGCCCCGACCCCCGCAGCAAATAAGCGGGGAAAACTGAACCGCGAAAGGAGGAGATCCCATGGAAGAGATGCAGCCCGTGCAGGAACCGGTCGGGGGCCCGGTCCCTGAAACGGAACCTGCCGCGGCGGAACCGGTTTTGGAATCGCCGCCGCCCTATGAGCCGGCCCCGCCCCCGGACTGGGCCCACCAGATGGCGCTGGAGCGGGCCGATCGCCAGCTGGATGACCAGCTGCGGCAGATCGGCCGCCTGGCCCCGGAGGTGGCCCGGTTTGAGGATCTGACCCGGATGCCGGATTTTGACCGGTTCGACCGGCTGGTGCGGGGCGGGCTGGACCTGGTCAGCGCCTTCAAGCTGACCCAGTACGACCGGCTCATGGACCGGCAGGTCCAGGCGGCCCGGCAGGCGGCGCTCAACGCCGCCCGCAGCACCGGGCATCTGGCTCCCGCCGGCGGCCGCGCCCGCCCCGAGGAGGGGCTGACCGACGAGGAACTGGACACCTGGGCCAAGTTCGGCCTGAGCCGGGACGAAGCCCGCCGGTATCACCGGCGCTTTTCGGGGCGATGATCGCCCCGCCACACCATCAGTAAGGAGGTACGCACTATGTTTACCATTGCCAGCCGCGCCATCGGCGCGGTGGAACCGTTCTGTTATCTGCCCGGCGACGAGGGCCTTGTGCCCGGCGCGGCCGCGGCGCTCACCGCCGGTAAGCTGACCGCCGCGTCCGGCGCCACCCGGCCTACCCACATCCTGATCGGCCCCGCCGGGGCGGACGGGCTGTATCCGGCCATCCCGGTGCTGCCCACCACCGTGTTTGAGACCACCGCGAACGCCGCTGTGGCGGAAAGTCTGGTGGGCAGTGCCGTCACCCTGAACAGCGCCGGCGACGGGGTGACCGCCACCACCGGGAACGGAGTGTTCCGCATCCTGGCCACCGACGGCCGGGAAGAGGGCGGCGCCGTGCGTGGATGTTTTGTCTGATTGAAAAATCGAGGGATTTATACTATTTGTATAAATTTGTGCTCCGGAACAGCCCGCAGACGTCCCGTTGCAGAGCGAGGGATGAGGAGGAGAGCGGGGGCCCGGGCGGAGGCCGGGGTGCCCGAAGGGCATGGATCCCGCGCTCCGGAACAGCCCGCAGCGGGCGCACAGAGAAGCAAACAAAGGAGGATGAAACCAGATGGCAGACATTATTTTTTCCAAGGGTAGCGGCCTGAACGACAGCGTCTATGGCAAAAGCCAGGAGCCGATCCGGGCCGTGATCCAGAAGAGCGTGGAGAGCTTTGAGCGGGCCTCCATGATCGACAAGGTGTTCTACATGGATACCAGCCGCAACTTTGCGGAGAAATACACCAGCGAGACCGCGCTGGGCGATTTTGAGGACGTGGGCGAGAATGGCGCCTACCCCAAGACCGGCATGCGGGAGGGGTACAGCAAGGTCATCGAGCCCACTACCTGGAAATCCAGCTTTGAGGTGACCCAGGAGATGGTGGAGGACGCCAAGTACGGCAAGATCAAAAGCCGCGCCGGCATCTTTGCCACCAGCTACGCCCGCACCCGGGAAAAGTTCGCCGCCGGCATGCTGGCGGGCGGCGCGGGAGAATCCATCACCTTCGGCGGGCGGGTGTACTCCACCGCCTGCGCCGACGGCAAGCCGCTGTTCGCCGCCGCCCATCCCAGCATCACCGGCCGCGGCGCGGACCAGGCCAACCTGTTCAAAGCCGCCTTCAGCGTGGAGACCCTGGACGCGGTGCAGGAGCGGATGCAGGGGTTTACCGACGACGACGGCAACCTGCTGGACGTGGCCCCCAACACCATCCTGATCCCCAACGTGGGCAGCCTGAAACGCCAGGTGCTGGCCGCGGTGGGCAGCGATCTGGACCCCAACACCGCCAACAACGCCCTGAACTTCCAGGTGGGGCTGTGGAATGTGCTGGTCTGGAACTACCTGCCTAAGACCATCGGCGGCAAGCCCTACTTTATCCTGCTGGACGCTGACTTTAAGGACAGCTACGAGTGCCTGCCCTGGGTGGATCGCCTGCCCCTGAGCGTGCGCAGCGACATCGACCCCAACACCGATGCCAATGTGTTCAAGGGCCGCGCCCGGTTTGGCGCGGGATTCAACAACTGGCGCTGTATTGCTTTGTGCGGTGAGGGGATGACAGGCGGCGTGGAACTGGCATAATCCAAAACGCGGCCGCCGGCTTCCGAGAAGGAAGCCGGCGGCAATTGGAAAGGAGGAGAATACCCGTGACATGGGGCGAAATAAAACAGGCGGCCCTGCAAAAGCTGTTTGCCGCGCAGGATCCCATGACCCTGGATGCGGCCGCCCGCCAATATACCGTGGGCATGCCCCAGGCCGCCAGCGAGGGGCTGGCGCTGCTCTGCGCTGAGAACCTGCCTCTGCGGCGGTGCTTTTCGGTCACGGTGACCGAAAACAGCCCCCGCGCGGCGGATCTGGCGGAACTGGCGCCGGACTTCTGGCGGGCGGGAGAGCCGGAGGCCTACCGGAAAGAGGGCGGGCGGCTGATCCCCGCCGGGGGCTTTGCTTTCGCGGCGGGCCGGCTGCTGATCCCGGGGCACTGGCGGGGCGAGTATGAGATATGGTACGACGCGGCGCCGCCCCGCATCACCGACGCCACCCCCGACGAGGAAGAACTGCCGGTGGAGCAGCAAGCGGCCGTGATCTTGCCGCTGTACATGGCCAGCCAGCTGTACAAGGACGATGACAGCGCCCTGGCCACCGCCTACCGCAACGAATTTGAGGCGGCCCGCGCGGCGCTGCGCCCGGGGAATGCCGGGGTGCGGGCCGAAGGCTGGGCCAGCCTGAACGGCTGGGTCTGATCGGAAAGGAGGGAAGCGGATGGCCTTTTTTTCCGCGCCGGAAAGCCCGGCGCGCAATGTGTTCCTGGTGGAGGAGTTTCTGGGTGTGGACTATACCAACAGCCCCACCGGCGTGGATCCGCGCCGCAGCCCGGACGCGCCCAACATGATCCGGGACGTGCCCGGCAAGGTGCGCAAAAGCCTGGGCTGGCAAACGGTGAAGCGATACCAGGGCCGCATCAACGGGGCCCATTTCCGGCGGGGCGACGCCGAGGGGCTGATCCATGCGGGCACCGGGATCTACCGTGGCGATACACGGCTGTACAGCGGGGCCAACGACGAGCGCAGCCGCAGCTGGCAGTTTGGCGACAGCCTGTATATTATGGACGGAAAGGCGCTGCTGGTATGGAACGGCAGCACGGTGCGCCCGGTGGCGGAGAGCGCCCGGGTGCCGGTGCTGACCATCGCGCGCCCGCCCAAGGGCGGCGGTACCGCCTATGAGGATCTGAACCTGCTGCAGCCCAAATTTACCGAGCTGTTTGCCGGCACCGCCGATGACACCGCCTATCATCTGACCTTCGGCGGGCTGGATGGCACGGCGGTGGAGGTACAGGTGCTGCAGGCGGACGGAAACTGGGCGGCCCGCACAGAAAACTTGGACTTTACCGTGGACCGTGCGGCGGGCATCGTGCAGTTTGTACAGCCGCCGGGCACAAGCCCTGTCACCGGTGAGGACAATGTGCGGATCACCGCCGCCCGCACGGTGGCCGGCTACGCCGAGCGGATCGGCAAATGCCGGATCGGCACTTTGTTCGGGGTGAACGGCGCGGCCGACCGGATCTTCGCGGCCGGGAATCCGGACTTCATCAATTATGACTGGTTCTGCGGGCAGAACGATCCCACCTATTGGCCGGACACCGGCTACAGCATCCTGGGCACCCCCCGCAGCGCAATCGTGGGCTACAGCGTGGTCAACGAGCGGCTGGCCGCCCACAAAGACGACAAGGAGGACGGGCGCAACGTGATCATCCGGCAGGGCGACCTGGCGGATTCCAAGCCCAGCTTTCCCATCGTGAACACCCTGCAGGGTCAGGGCGCGGTGGCGCCGTTCAGTTTTGCCTATCTGGTGAATGAGCCGTTGTTTCTGACCAAAAGCGGCGTCTATGCCATTACCGCCCAGGATCTGACCGGGGAAAAGTATACCCAGAACCGCAGCTTTTATCTGAACGGCCGCCTGCTCAAAGAGCCCGGCCTGAGCGATGCGTTCGCGCTGGTATACAAGGACATGTACTGGCTGGCCATCAACGGGCAGGCCTATATTCTGGACGGGCTTCAGCCCTGCCAGACCGATCCGGCCGCCCCCTACGCCACCCGGCAGTACGCGGGATTTCACCGTACCAACCTGCCCGCCCGCGTGCTTTGGGAACAGGACGGAGCGCTCTGGTTCGGCACCGCCGACGGGCGGGTCTGCCGGTTCTTTACCGATCCGGACAGCCTGGCCGGCTACAACGATGACGGCGCGCCCATCGCCTGCCACTGGGACACCCCGGATCTGAGCGGCAAACGGTTTTACAAAAACAAGACCTTTCGCCGGGTGATGGTGCGGCTTTCCAGCGCGGTGGCCACCGGGCTGACCGTCTGGATGCAGGAGAGAGGGGTATGGGCCGAGGTGGGCAGCGATTATACCAGCGCCCGGTATTTTACCTGGAACCAGCTGGAGTGGAGCCGCTTTTCCTGGAGCGGCGACCAGACCCCCCGGCTGATCAGCGGGCGGGTCCGGCTTCGGCGGGTGGACAAGGCCCGGCTGCGGCTGGAGAACAACCGGCTGAACGAGCCGTTTGGTCTCAGCGAACTGGCGGTGGAGTTTGCCGAGATGGGGGATCACAGAAGATGAGCGGGTCTGCCCGCGGAAAGGAGCAAGAATGGCGTTTACACGGATAACCGACGCGGAGTTGAAAGGCAAGGGGGTGATCGGGCAGCCGGACGTGCCGGGGCTTTCCTCGCTGGAGATGCAGAAAAGCGTGGAGCAGGTGGTGCGGGAGGTGGCCATCCCGGGCACCAACCGGCTGATCGGAGAACTGGAGGCGGAGGGCGGCGCGGCCAGCCTGGGTAGCGCGGTGCCGGCCGGGGACGGCGTTACCGAACTGCCCGCCGGTACGCCGCACACGCTGCAGGGGGTGCTGGCGGCGATGATGAAGCTGCTGGCGGGTTTTATCGCCCGGCGGGACAATCCGCACAAAGTGACCGCCGCGCAGACGGGGGCCTATACAAGGACGGAGACGGAGGCGGCCATCAGCAAGCGGGTCGTGGAGATCGGCAGCTCCGATATGACCAAGGCGGTATACGACCCGAAAAACAGCGGCATCGACGTCACCATACAGGCATACGCCCACACCCGCAGCGGCACGGTGAACAACTTTACCGGCAGCGGGCTGAACGGCCGGGTAAAGCTGACCGCCGCGATCCAAAGCGGCGATACCTTCGCGGTGAATGGCCAGCGGGTGACCGCCTACATGGGAACGGAGGACGCGGCCGCCGCGATGGCGGGCAAGGCGCTGGCCGGAAAGGTGCTGACCTTTGTGATCAGCGGCAGCACGATGGTGTTTGCCGGAACGGGTGCGGCCACCGCGGCCCAGGGGGCGAAGGCCGACGCGGCCATGCCCAGAAGCGGCGGGACCTTTACGGGATCGATCACCGCGCCTGAAATTGTAGGCGATGCCATATCTTCGCTGGGAACGCTTAAAACTCTGAATGGCGATTTGTGGCTTGCGTCCACCAAAAATTACCGCATAGGGTCGAATACGGCATCCGGATACAATCTGTCCAAAAGCCCCGGCGGATTACGGGTGCAGGACAGCGCGGGGAATCTGAAGGAGGTCATGGCGTCGAATGTGGCGGGCGCGTCGAGCCTGCGGTATAAGCACGACGTGAACGATATGGAGGAGAAAACGGCGCTGGCGCTGCTCAAAATGCGGCCGGTCACCTTCGAGTACAATCCCGAAAGGCAGGACCCGGGCATCAAGTACGGCCTCATTGCGGAGGAACTGTACGCCGTGGACAGCACCTGCGTGTACAACGATCCGGACGGGCAGCCGGAGGGGATCAACTACACCATGCTGATCCCGCAGCTGATCAAGCTGGCGCAGATGCAGCAGAAGGAAATCGACGCGCTGCGCCAAGCAAACGCGGACAGCGCGCCCCGGGAAGAGGAGGTGTATCCGGATGCCCTTTAACGCGACGGTCATCGACGTGTCGGTGTACCAGGGGTCCATCGACTGGGCCCGGGTCAAGGCGGCCGGCGTCTACGCGGCGGTGCTGCGGGCCGGCTACGGCCGGTACGCCAAACAGGAGGACGCGCGCTTT
>CASFJO010000078.1 GCA_949295035.1 uncultured Gemmiger sp. | reverse complement strand
CGGCTCTGGCAGGGCGGCTGGCGCCGGCCCCCGCCGAGTCCCGGCCGCCCGCCGCGGGGCTGACCGCCCCGCAGGGCCCCGACGAGGAGCGTGCGGCCTGGATCGAGGACCACGCCGAACTGTACACCGAGGACCTGCTGGCTCTGCTGGAGCGCCACCCGGACGCGCTGGATTTTGTGGAAGGCTATCCCTGGCACAAGGACGACCCGCCCGCCGATACGGTGGGGACGGTGGAGAAGGGGAGTTTCCCGCTGCTGCTGCAATGGGACGCGCGCTGGGGCTACACCCGGTATGGGAACGACATCCTGGCCATCACCGGCTGCGGGCCCACCTGCCTGGCCATGGCGGCGGCGGGGCTCACCGGGGACGATACCATCACCCCGGCCCGGGTGGCTTCCGCCGCCGAACAGGCCGGCTACTGGGGCGAAAACGGCACCAGCTGGGATCTGATGCGCACCGGATGCGAACAATGGGGCCTGACCAGCCGGGAACTGCCCCTGAGCGAAGCCGAGGTGAACGAGGCGCTGGCCCAGGGCGAGCCGGTGATATGCAGTGTGCGGCCGGGAGACTTTACTACCACCGGGCATTTCATCCTGCTGGCCGGGCGGGAGGAGGGCGGCATCCGTGTCAACGATCCGAACAGCCCCCAGAACAGCGAAAAAATCTGGGACTGGGCCACCCTGGAACCCCAGATCCGCAATTTATGGGCCTTTTCCCTGGCCGCATGACAAAACCCCCCGCGGAACACAGCGTTCCGCGGGGGTTCGTTGCCGTCTGGCGCGGCAGGGGCCGGTCAGTCCCGCCCGTAGATGTCCCGGGTGTAGACCTTGGCGGCCACGTCGTCCAGCTCGGGGGTCATGCGGTTGGCCACGATGACGGCGCTGGCGGCCTTGAAGGCGGCCGGATCGTTGACCACCCGGCTGCCGTAGAACTCGCTGCCGTCCGCCAGGATGGGCTCGTAGACCAGCACCGTCGCCCCCTGGGCCTTCAGCCGCTTCATGATGCCCTGGATGGCGCTCTGGCGGAAGTTGTCCGATCCGCTCTTCATGGTGAGCCGCCAGATGCCGATGGTGGGGGGCGTGCCGCCCGCCGCCGGGTCCCAGCCGGCTTTTTTCAGGATCTGCTCGGCGATAAAATCCTTGCGGGTACGGTTGGAGGCCACGATCGCCTCGATCAGGTTTTCCGGCACATCCCGGTAGTTGGCCAGCAGCTGCTTGGTGTCCTTGGGCAGGCAGTAGCCGCCGTAACCGAAACTGGGGTTGTTGTAGTGGGTGCCGATCCGCGGGTCCAGCCCCACCCCTTCGATGATCTGCCGGGTGTTCAGCCCGTGTACCTCCGCGTAGGTGTCCAGCTCGGTGAAATAGCTCACCCGCAGCGCCAGGTAGGTATTGGCAAACAGCTTGATCGCCTCCGCCTCGGTGAGGGCCGTGAACAGCTGCGGCACCTCCTCCTTGAGGGCGCCCGACGCCAGGAGCCCCGCGAAGGTGCGGGCCGCCGTTTGCAGCATCTCGTTGCCTTCCGGCGCGCCCACCACGATCCGGCTGGGCCACAGATTGTCGTACAGGGCCTTGCCCTCCCGCAGAAACTCCGGACTGAACAAAAACCGCTGCCCGTACCGCTCGCACAGCCGCGCCGTGTACCCCACCGGCACCGTGGACTTGATCACGATGGTGGCCTGGCTGCCGCAGGCCAGCGCCTGCTCGATCACCTGTTCCACCGAGGAGGTGTCGAAATAGTTCTGCCCCGGGTCGTAGTTGGTGGGGGTGCTGATGATGAGAAATTCCGCGTCCCGGTAGGCGGAATCCCCGTCGGTGGTGGCCCGCAGATCCAGCGTGTGACCAGACAGGTATTCCTGGGCCTCCTTGTCCGCGATGGGGCTGCGCCGCTCGTTGAGCGCCTGCACCCGCTGGGGCAGCACGTCCACCGCCGTTACTGTGTTGCGCTGCGCCAGCAGGATCGCGTTGGCCAGGCCCACATACCCGACGCCAGCCACCGCGATGCGATAGGATCGTTCCATATTCGGCACCTCTTGCAATCCTGGCGCGGGCCTTCCGCGCCTGTTTGCTCCCATTGTAGCGCATTTTCGCCCCGGCCGCAAGCCGTGCCGCCGCCCTCCAAACACGGCGGCCTTGTTTTTGGCGGGGAAAGGGGCTACAATAAAGAAAAACCCACAGGGAGGCACGGGAAATGAGCAAGGTATGCGTGTTTTTGGCCGATGGCTTTGAGGAATGTGAAGGGCTGCTGGCGGTGGATCTGCTGCGCCGGGCCGGGGTGGAGGTGACCACCGCCGGGCTGAACGCGGACACCCAGGTGTGCAGCAGCCATGGCATCCGGCTGCAGGCGGACGCCTGCGCGGCCCGGCTGGATCTGAGCGGATTTGATATGCTGGTGCTGCCGGGCGGCGGCCAGGGCACCGAGAATCTGGCCGCCAGCGAACTGGTGACCGGCGCGGTGCGCCGGCAGCTGGAGGCGGGCAAGCAGGTGGCGGCCATCTGCGCGGCTCCCAGCGTTTTGGGGCGGATGGGCCTGCTGGACGGGCTGGAGGCCACCTGCTATCCGGGCTTTGAAACGTATATGCCCGCCGCCCGCATGCAGGACGCCGACGTGGTGGTGACCGGCCAGATCATCACCGGCCGCGCTTTGGGCGCCGCCATTCCCTTCGCGCTGGCGCTGATCGCCCGGCTGGAGGGGCAGGCCAAGGCCGACCAGGTACGCAGAGCGATCGTGTACAAGGGCTGAGATCGGGCCGGCGCGCAGAATCTGCGCGCCGGTTTTTTCTTTGCAAAAAGGGGTTGACAATACTACACCAAAATGGTATAGTATAATCATCGAAGTTAGAAAAGGCTAACCGCAGGGCGCATCTTCCCCCCTGCCTGCCCCGCGGGCAAGCCCTTCGATGCAGCAGGAACGCGCGCTGTGCAAGGGCGCGCTTTTTGCGAGGATGTAGTTAGTTAACACTAACTCGCGGGTCGGCTGAGGGCCGGTCTTCGCGGGATGTTTGAAGGAGGTCCTTTGTTATGAAAACGATCGCGGTCATCTACTGGTCCGGTACAGGCAACACCGAGGCGATGGCCCGGGCCGTCTGCGAGGGGGCGAAAGCCGCCGGGGCCGACGCGGCGCTGCTGCCGGTGAGCGCGGTATCCGCCGCCGACGCGCTGGGCTACGACGCGCTGGCCCTGGGCTGCCCGGCCATGGGCTCCGAACAGCTGGAGGAAAGCGAGTTCGAGCCTTTCTTCAGCGAGCTGGAGCCGCATCTGAACGGCCGTGCGCTGGCCATCTTCGGGTCCTACTCCTGGGCCGAGGGCCAGTGGATGCAGGACTGGCAGCTGCGCTGCCAGGCGGCGGGCGCGGCCCTGTGCGCCGACGGCCTGGCCGTCTACGACGCCCCCGATGCCGACGCGCTGGAGCAGTGCCGCGCCCTGGGCGCGAAGCTGGCCGGCTGAACGGTTCCCTGATCTTGCTTTCTTCCTCCCATTTTGTGCAACCTGGAAGGCGGAAGGGCCGCGCCCCGCGGGGCGCGGCCCTTCCGCGCGTTTTGCGCGTATTTGCGCCGGCCGGCGGGTTGAAATTGGCGGTATGCGCCCGTATAATAATGGTAAGGATGTTTAGCGCGAATCAGGCGGCTCCGGCCGCGAAAAGGAGGAGAACGCGGTGATCCGAATCGCCATTGTGGAGGACGAACCGGAATACGCCCGCCAGCTGGAACAGTTTTTGCAGCGTTACGCGGCCGAGAACGACCAGCCGATCCAGACCGTCCGCTTCTGCGACGGGGATGAGATCGCCCTGAATTATAAGCCGGAGTACGACATCATCCTGCTGGACGTGCAGATGAAGTTTATGGACGGGATGACCGCCGCCGAGATCATCCGCCAGTCCGACCCGGAGGTGGTGATCATCTTCATCACCAATATGGCGCAGTACGCCATTCGGGGTTACGCGGTGGACGCGCTGGACTATGTGCTCAAACCGGTGAGTTATTTCGCCTTCAGCCAGCGGCTGAAACGGGCCATCGGCCGGATGAAGAAGCGGGAGCGCCGGTTCATCACGGTGATCGGGCCGGGCGGCGGCCGCAAGCTGGAGGTGTCCCGGCTGCTGTATGTGGAGAGCCAGGGCCATAACCTGGCCTATCATACCGCCGACGAGGAGATCAGCGTGCCCGGCACCATGAAAGAGGCCGAGGAAAAGCTGGTGTCGCTGGGCTTTTTCCGGATCAACAAGGGCTGCCTTGTGAATCTGGAAAACGTGGACGGGGTGCAGGACGGCTGCGCCCGGGTGGCGGGCCGTCTGCTGCCGGTGAGCCGGGGGCGCAAGAACGATTTCATGGAAGCCTTGACCCGCTACGTGGGCGAGGTGGTCAAATGAACACGGAACTGATCGAGAACATCCCCCGGCTGCATACCGCGCTGGCCGAGTGGCTGGCCTGCCTGGTGTATGTTTTGCAGCTGTCCCATCGGCGGCAGGGGCCCGGGCTCTGGGGGCGGGCCGCCGCGTTTCTGGCGGTGCAGGCGGGCTTTCTCTGGCTGACCGACGATGTGCCCCTGGCCCTGTGGATGCCCTGTATGGCCGCGGCGGCCGCCGGGATGCTGGCCATGATCGCCGTGTGCGGCCGGGCGCCGCTGGTGGAGGCCGGCTATCTGTGCGTGCGCTCCTTTATGCTGGCAGAGTTTGCCGCCTCGCTGGAGTGGCAGCTGTATACCTACGCGGTGCAGATCGTTCCCCGATGGGCCGGCGTTTTGCGGGTGCTGGTGCCGGCGGTGGTGTTTGCCGGCGTATACCTGCTGATCTACTGGCTGGAGAGCTGCCGCCGCGGCGACTATGAGCACCTGCAGATCACCCTCCGGGAACTGGGGGCCGCCGCCGCCATCGCGGTGAGCGCCTTCTTTATGAGCAACCTGAGCTACGCCTGGGCCGACAGCCCCTTCAGCAGCAGCCTGGCGGTGGATATCTTCAATACCCGCACCCTGGTGGACCTGGGGGGCGTGGCCATCCTGTACGCCTACCATGTGCAGCGGGCTGAACTGCGAATCAAGTATGAACTGAACACCATTCAGAACGTCCTGCAGACCCAGTATGCCCAGTACCGGCAAAGCCGGGAGAGCATTGATTTGATCAACCGCAAGTACCACGACCTGAAACACCAGATCGCCGCCCTGCGGGCCGAGCCCGACCCGGCCCAGCGCAACGCCTGGCTGGATGAAATGGAGGCGGATATCCGGGTCTACGAGGCGCAGAACAAGACCGGCAACCCGGTGCTGGACACGGTGTTTGCCGGCAAGAGCCTGTACTGCCAGAAACACGGCATCACCCTGACGGTGGTGGCGGACGGCGGCGCGCTGAATTTTATGGACGCGATGGATCTGAGCACCATCTTCGGCAACGCGCTGGACAACGCCATCGAGAGCGTGCGCTGCCTGCCCGACCGGGACAAGCGCCTGATCCATGTGTCGGTGAGCCGCCAGAAGGCGTTTGTGCTCATCCGGGTGGAGAACTATTTTGAGGGGCAGCTGCAGTTTGAAAACGGCCTGCCCCGCTCCACCAAGGGCAACGACGCCTACCACGGGTTCGGTATCAAGAGCATCCGGTATTCCGCCCGCAAGTACGGCGGCCAGGTGGATGTGTCGGTGCGGGAGAACTGGTTCGAACTCAAACTCCTGATCCCGGTACCGGCCTCTCCGGCCTGACGGAGCCGCGGCCGCCCTTATTGGCAATTTGCTGATAAGGGCGGCTTTTTATTTGTCAAAAATGTATACACTCACCTGCAACTTGCGCAGAATGTGAGCGTTTCGTGCAGAATGTGTAAAATCCTTTTCGAACTTGTGTTACAGTAGAGCCGTAAAAAGGCGCGGCCCCGGCAGGGTGGGGCGCGCCCGGACAGAAGGAGGAACTTGAAATGCTGCAAATCAACATCGCAGACGTCCTCAATGTGCTCAACAGCATGAAATCCCAGCTGATCGGCTTCGGGATCGTGTTGCTGCTGGCCATTGTGGCCATCATCGCGGCGGCCAAGCTGCGCCGTCCCCTCAAGGCGCTGGTGCGCAAAGAGGCGGGCATTGCGCTGCTGCTGGCCCTGATCATTACCGTCAACCTGATCTGCTTTGGCCCTATGTTCACGGTGATCAACCTGGCCATGGGCGGCGGCTCCATCACCGAGGAGAGCATGGCCGAGGCCTATGAGGTCAACACCGAGCTGGTCAGCGAAGGTGTGACCCTGCTGGAGAACAACGGCGCGCTGCCGCTGGCTTCCGGCGACAACCTGAACGTCTTCGGCTGGGCTTCCACCGCGCCGGTCTACGGCGGCGTGGGTTCCGGCGCGCTGAACGATCAGTACGCTGTGACCGACCTGATCACCGGCCTGAAGAACGCCGGCCTGAACGTGAACCAGGATCTGGTGGACTTCTACGAGGCCTACCAGGCCGAGCGTCCCAGTGTGGGCATGTGGGCCCAGGACTGGACCCTGCCCGAACCCAACGTGAACGCCTACAGCGATGAGCTGATGAGCGGCGCCAAGGAGTTCAGCGACACCGCCCTGGTGGTCATCTCCCGTCCGGGCGGCGAGAACGCCGATATGCCCACCGACATGGCCGCTGTTGTGGACGGCAGCTGGCTGGAGCGCGACTCCGTCACCGGCAACTCCTACTTCAACGGCGTCTACGACGACACCCTGAACGAGGGCAACGACTGGGACGAGGGCGACCACTACCTGGAGCTGAGCAACCGCGAGGAAGAGATGCTCCAGATGGTCTGCGAGAACTTTGAAAACGTCATCGTTCTGATCAACACCAACAACGCCATGGAGCTGGGCTTCCTGAAGGAGTATGACGTGGATGCCGCGATCTACACTCCCTGCCCCGGCCAGAACGGCTTCGACGCGGTGGGCCAGGTCATCGCCGGTGCGGTGAACCCCTCCGGCAAGACCGTGGACACCTGGGTGTACGACCTGTTCAACACCCCCACCGCCAACAACTTCGGCCAGTTCACCTATGACAACATGGACGAGCATGCCGTGGTTTCCACCAACTTCATGACCCAGCAGGAAACCACCGCTCTGCCCAGCTTTGTGAACTATGTGGAAGGCATCTACGTGGGCTACAAGTTCTACGAGACCGCCGCCGCCGAGGGCCTGATCGAATACGATTCCACCGTGCTGTATCCCTTCGGCTACGGCCTGTCCTACACCACCTTCTCCCAGGAGATGGGCCCCATCTCCGAGAGCGACGGCACCCTGAGCTTTGACGTGACCGTCACCAACACCGGCAGCGTGGCCGGCAAGAACGTGGTGGAGGTTTACTACAACCCGCCCTACACCAACGGCGGCATCGAGAAGGCCACCGCCAACCTGGTTGCCTTTGACAAGACCGACGTGCTGGAGCCCGGCGAAAGCCAGACCCTGACCATCAGCTTCAAGGCGGAGGACATGGCTTCCTACGACACCTACGGCGCTGCCGCCTACGTGCTGGAGGCCGGCGACTACATCATCAGCATCAACAGCGATTCCCACACCGTGCTGGACAGTGAAGTCTACAACGTGCCCGCCACCATCACCTACGACGAGGGCCGTTCCACCGACAAGACCGCTGTTACCAACCAGTTTGAGGCCGTGGAGGGCGACGTGACCTACCTGTCCCGTGCCGACCACTTCGCCAACTACGCTGAGGCCACCGCCGCCCCCGCCGGCCTGTCCATGAGCGACGAGGCCAAGGCCACCTTCATCAACAACGCCAACTACGATCCGACTGAGCACAACAACGCCGACGACGTGATGCCCACCACCGGCGCCAAGAACGGCCTGAACCTGGTGGATATGCGCGGCGTGGCCTACGACGACGCGAAGTGGGATACCTTCCTGGATCAGCTGACCGTGTCCGAGATGAGCGAGCTGATCGCCATGGGCGGCTACCAGACCGCCCCCATCAACAGCATCGAGAAGGTGCAGACCTACGACTGTGACGGTCCTGCTTCCATCAACAACAACTTCACCCAGCAGGGTTCCATCGGCTTTGCCGGCACCGTGCTGATGGCTTCCACCTGGAACACCGACACCGTGTACAAGTTCGGCGCCTCCATCGGCCGCATGGCGGACGATCTGGACGTGTCCGGCTGGTACGCCCCCGCCATGAACATCCACCGCTCCGCTTTCAGCGGCCGTAACTTTGAGTACTACTCCGAGGACGGCGTGCTCAGCGGTAAGCTGGCTGCCCAGGCCATCCAGGGCGCCGAGACCTACGGCGTCTACGCTTACATCAAGCACTACGCTCTGAACGACCAGGAAACCAACCGCAACAGCATGCTGTGCACCTGGGCCAACGAGCAGTCCATCCGTGAGATCTACCTGAAGCCCTTCGAGATCAGCGTCAAGGAGGGCGGCGCCGACGCGGTGATGTCTTCCTTCAACTACGTGGGTGCCGAGTGGGCCGGCGCCTGCAACGCGCTGTGCAACACCGTGCTGCGGGATGAATGGGGCTTCCAGGGCATGGTCCTGACCGACTACTTCGGTGTGTACGGCTACATGAACGCCGACCAGGCCATCCGCAACGGCACCGACTTCTGCCTGGTGAACTACCCCACCGGGACCAACTACGTGTCTGACACCACCAGCGCCACCGGCGTTCTGGCCATGCGTCAGGCCTGCAAGAACATCCTGTACACCGTGGTGAACAGCCGCGCCTACATGGAGGAGAACCTGAACCCGGGCATGCCCGGCTGGCAGATAGCCTTTATCGCCGCCGATGTGGCGCTGGGCATCGTGCTGGTAGCGCTGGAGGTACTGACCATCCGCGCCTATCGCAAGCAGAAGAAGGAAACTTCCGACGCGCAAACCAAGACCAACTGATCCGCATCGCCTTGCGGCAGCAGGCAGGCCGCCGCGGGCGCGTTGCCCCCGGCGGCCTGCCGCCGGTTCGCGGCCATTGCGGGGCCGCGACGCTGGCAGAGGAGGAGAAGGGGCGGGGGCGGCCCGGTTTGCCCCGGGCCGCCCTGACGCCCGCTTCGCCGCGGCGATGAAACCAAAGGCCTGCTGACAGGCCGTTTTTCCAAGAAAGGAGCTGCACAGTATGAAACATGCCGATCTGATCCGGCAGCTGACCCTGGAGGAGAAGTGCGGGCTTTTGTCCGGGCGGGACGTATGGACCACCCGGCCGGTGCCCCGGCTGAAGGTGCCCAGCGCCTTTCTGTCCGACGGTCCCACCGGCCTGCGCAAACAGGTGGGGGAGGGCGACCATCTGGGCCTGAACGCCAGCGAGCCCGCCACCTGCTGGCCCACCGCGGCTACGGTGGCCAACAGCTGGGACCCCGCCCTGGGCGAGGCCGTGGGCGCGGCCCTGGGCGAGGAAGCCCTGGCCCAGAAGGTCAACATGGTGCTGGGGCCGGGCCTCAACATCAAGCGCAGCCCCCTGTGCGGGCGCAACTTTGAGTATTTCAGCGAGGACCCCTACCTGGCCGGCAAGATGGCCGCCGGGTACATCCGGGGCATCCAGAGCAAGGGCGTGTCCGCCTGCCCCAAGCACTTTGCCGCCAACAGCCAGGAGCTGCGCCGCATGGCCAACGACAGCGTGGTGGACGAGCGCACCCTGCGGGAGATCTACCTGACCAACTTTGAGATCGCCGTCCGGGAGGGGAGACCCGGCGCGATCATGAGTTCCTACAACCAGATCAACGAGGTCTACACCAACGAGGACCCCCATCTGCTGCGGGATATCCTGCGGGATGAATGGGGCTTCGACGGTGTGGTGGTCACCGACTGGGGCGGCTCCAACGACCATGTAGAGGGCGTGCGCGCCGGCTCTACCCTGGAGATGCCCGGCACCGCCGGCGACAGCGACCGGCAGCTGGCCGCCGCCGTGCGGGCCGGCGTGATCGACGAGGCCCTGGTGGATGAGCGGGTGGACGAGATCCTGGACTTTGTTCTGCGCACCGACGCGGCCCGTCAGGCCGCCGGCGAGGTGAGGCTGGACGTGGACGCGCACCATGCCCTGGCCAGCCGGGCCGCCGAACAGAGCGCCGTGCTGCTGAAGAACGACGGGGCGCTGCTGCCGCTGGCGGCGGGGACCCGCGTGGCGGTGATCGGCGACTTTGCCGACACCCCCCGCTATCAGGGCGCGGGCAGCAGCAACGTGAACCCCACCCGGCTGGAGAGCGCCCGGCAGGTGCTGGGCCAGTTCCCGCTGGATGTGGTGGGCTACGCCGCCGGTTTTGAACGCGCCGACAAGCCCAACGAGGAACTGCTGCGCCAGGCGGTGGACCTGGCCGAAAAGGCCGACGTGGTGCTGCTGTATCTGGGCCTGCCCGAGATCAGTGAAAGCGAAGGGGTGGACCGTACCCACATGCGCATCCCCGCCAACCAGGTGCGTGTGCTGGAAGAGGTGGCCGCCGCCAACCCCCGGGTAGCGGTGCTGCTGGCGGGCGGCAGCGCGGTGGAAGCCCCCTGGGTCATCCATTGTCAGGCCCTGCTGTACGGCGGGCTGGGCGGTCAGGCCGGGGCTTCGGCCCTGCTGCGGATCGTTACCGGCCAGGCCGAACCCTCCGGCCGGCTCAGCGAGAGCTGGCCCCTGGCCCTGGAGGATAGCCCCAGCGCCAACTACTGGCCCAGCCCCTGCCGCACCAGCGAGTATCGGGAGGGCCTGTATGTGGGCTACCGCTACTACGAGACGGCGGACAAGCCGGTGCGGTTTGCCTTCGGGTACGGGCTGTCCTATACCAGTTTTGCCTACTCCGATCTGAAGGTCAGCGAGCGGGAGGTGTCTTTCACCCTGACCAATACCGGCGATCGCCGGGGCGCCGAGGTGGCCCAGCTGTATGTGGGACTGCCCGGCGGCAAAGCCGGCCGCCCTGTTCGGGAACTCAAGGGCTTTGCCAAGGTCTGGCTGGAGGCTGGCGAGAGCAGGAACGTTTCCATCCCGCTGGACGACAAGGCCTTCCGCTACTTTGACACTGCGGCCGGCGGCTGGCGGGTGGAGAGCGGGGAATACCGCCTGGAGATCGGCGCCAGCTGCCACGACATCCGCCTGGCCGGTACCCTGGCGGTGGAGGGCAGCGGCACCCCCGCCCTGCCGCCGGAGCCCTACCGCACCGGCCGGGTGGCCAAGGTGAGCGACGAGGACTTTGCCGCCCTGCTGGGCCGGCCCCTGCCGCCCGCCCGCTGGGACGAGAGCGCCCCGCTGGAGATGAACGACGCCATCGGCCAGATGTACTATGCCAAGAGCCGCCTGGCGCGCTTTGTCTGGCGCGTTCTGACCGACAAGAAGGAAAAGAGCGAGCGCAGCGGCGTGCCCGATCTGAACATCCAGTTCATCTACAACATGCCCTTCCGGGGCATCGGCAAGATGATGAACGGCATGGTGACCATGGAGATGGCCGAGGGTATCCTGGTGATGGTCAACGGCCACTTCTTCAAGGGGCTGGGCCGGGTCTGGCGCGGCTGGCGCAGCGCCGCCCGGGCCGCCAAAGCCGAAAAAAAGGCCGCCCGCGGCTGATACGGAGGAGAAAATACCAATGAACGTCTGGAACAACTTCGCGGCCAAACATCCCGCCGCCGCCAAATGGGTGCGGGAGGGCGGCCTGTTCGTCATCGTGAGCAACCTGATCACCGTGTTCAAGTATCTGATGCTCACCTTTCTGCCGGCGGCCTTTGCCTTCCTGGGCGACGCCTCCTTCGGCTGGCCCGGCATCCCCCTGACCCTGTTCGGGGAGACCTTCCAGTGGAACATTCTGGGCTACGACCAGGCCCACGGCGGCCTTGCCTACTTCTGCGCCTATATGGTGGCCATGATCATCGGCGAGGTGGTCAACTTCCCGATCCAGCGCAGCTTCGTGTTCCGCTCCAAGGGCAAGATCGGGCCCCAGATCGCCTGGTATGTGGCGGCCTTTATCGTCATCACCTGCATCGTCAATTCCATCAACTGCATCTGGGTGGCGGTGGCCGGCCTGCTGGTGCCGGACTTTATCTACAACATCGGCACCACTGTGCTCAACGGCGGTATCTCGATGGTGGTATTCTTCTTTGTGAACAAGAAGATCTTCCCGGAAGCCGCCAGGAACGCCTGACCCCATCCCGCTTTGTCCTGCCGCCCCGGCCCCTGGCCGGGGCGGTTTTTTGCCGCAAATGAAAGCCGCCGCCGCCCTGATTCGTTCTATTACCGGAGAAAGGCGGAAATTTCCACCCCATCCGCGCCCAAATCGTGTATAATAGAATTGTGCGGCCCGGCGGGCCGCGCCCATCATCAAACCCAAAAGGAGGACGACGAGCGTGAAGCTTCTGTCCATTGCGGTCCCCTGTTACAATTCCCAGGACTACATGCGCCACTGCATCGACGCGCTGCTCACCGGCGGCGACGAGGTGGAGATCCTGATCGTGGACGACGGTTCCAAAGACGGCACCGCCGCCATCGCCGACGAATACGAGGCCGCCCATCCCGGCGTGGTGCGGGCCATCCACCAGGAGAACGGCGGCCACGGGGCCGCGGTCATGGCCGGCGTGCGGGCCGCCACCGGCGCCTATTTCAAGGTGGTGGATTCCGACGACTGGCTGGACGAGGCGGCCTTCGCCAAGGTGCTGGCTACCCTGCGCGGCTTTGTCAACGGCCAGCCCACGGTGGACCTGCTCATCAGCAACTTTATCTATGACAAGGTGGGCGCGGCCCACAAAAAGGTCATGCGGTACGGCAACGCCCTGCCCGAGGGCCGGCCCCTTGGCTGGAACGAGGTGGGCAAGCTGCACCGGGGCCAGTACATCCTGATGCACTCGGTGATCTACCGCACCCAGGTGCTGCGGGACTGCGGGCTGGACCTTCCCCGCCACACCTTCTATGTGGACAACCTGTTCGTCTATGTGCCCATGCCCTGGGTGCGCACCCTGTACTATCTGAATGTGGACCTGTACCACTACTACATCGGCCGGGAGGGCCAGTCGGTGCAGGAGCAGACCATGATCCGCCGCATCGACCAGCAGATCCTGGTGAACAAGCGGATGATCGAACAGGTGGACCTGCCCCGGGTGGAGCCCAAACGGCTGCGCCAGTACATGTACAACTACCTGGAGATCATCACCACCATATCCAGTGTGCTGGCGCTGCGGGGCGGCACACCGGAACTGCTGGAGAAAAAGCGGGAGCTGTGGCAGTGGATCGAAAACAAGGACGCCGGCCTGTACAAACAGCTGTGCTACGGCCTGATGGGCCGGGTCATGAACCTGCCGGGCGCCGCGGGGCGGGGCTTTGCGGTGCTGTGCTACAAGATCAGCCAGAAACTGTTCGGCTTCAACTGAAAGGAGAGGGCAATGCACAAGCGGTATGACTATCTGATCGTGGGCGCGGGCCTGTTCGGCGCGGTGTTCGCCCATGAAGCCGCCAAACACGGCCAAAAATGCCTGGTCATCGACAAGCGGGGCCACATTGCCGGCAACATCCACTGCGAGACGGTGGCGGGCATTCGGGTGCACCAGTACGGCGCCCACATCTTCCACACCTCCGACGAGCGGGTGTGGGAGTATGTGAACCGGTTCGCCCGGTTCAACCATTACGTGAACAGCCCCATCGCCGTTTACAAAGACGAACTGTACAACATGCCCTTCAATATGAACACCTTTTCCAAAATGTGGGGGGTGCGCACCCCCGCCGAGGCAAAGGCGGTCATTGAGGAGCAGATTGCGCAGCTGAACATCGGCGAGCCGAAGAACCTGGAGGAACAGGCTCTCAAGCTGGTGGGTCGGGACGTGTATGAGAAGCTGGTCAAGGGCTACACCGAAAAGCAGTGGGGCCGCCCCTGCACCGAGTTGCCGGCCTTTATCATCAAGCGGCTGCCGCTGCGTTTTGTCTACGACAACAACTACTTCTCCGATCCGCACCAGGGCATCCCCATGGGCGGCTACGACGCCATCGTGGAGCAGCTGCTGGGCGACGCGGAGGTGCGGCTGAACACCGACTACTTTGATCTGATCCGGGCTGAGCCGGAGGTCGCCGCCCGCACCGTGTTCACCGGCCAGATCGACCGGTTCTTCGATTTCTGCTACGGGCCGCTGGAGTACCGCACCGTGCGGTTCGAGACCGAACTGCTCACCGATACCGGCAACTGGCAGGGCAACGCGGTGGTCAACTACACCGACCGGGAGGTGCCCTATACCCGCATCATCGAACACAAGCATTTTGAGTTTGGCGCAGGCGATGCGGACAAGACGGTGATCAGCCGGGAGTATTCCACCGAATGGACCCCCGGCGCCGAGCCCTACTATCCGGTGAACGACGAAAAAAACAACGCCCTGTACCAGAAGTACAAGGCGCTGGCGGCCGACCGGCCGGACGTGATCTTTGGCGGCCGGCTGGGTCAGTATCGCTATTACGATATGGACAAGGTCATCGCCGCCGCCCTGGATGCGGCGGAACAGGAGTTTGCCGGCGTCTGACAAAAAAGGGCCGGCGTTTTCCGCGCCCCGGTATACAAAACCGCCCCGGCCGTTCGGCCGGGGCGGTTTTTGGATCAAAGGGATTCCTCGGATTTGGACCGGCTGAGGCTGCGCAGCTGTTCGGCCTGCTGCTGCAGCACCCGGCTGGTGGCGGAACTCTCCTGGGCGGAAGCGGCGGTCATCTGCACCAGATGGGAGACCGATTCGATCTCATCGTGGATGTTGTGGACCATGCCGCTCTGCTCGTCGGCCATTTCCGAGATCTCGCTGGTGTGGGCCGCCACCATGTCCACGCTCACCTTGATGGACTCCAGGGCGGAGGCGGTGTTGTCGGCCACCTGGTTGCCGTTCTGGATGGCCTTCAGGCACTGGTCGATCAGTTCGCCGGTGCCCTTGGCGGCCTCGGCGCTTTTGCTGGCCAGGCTGCGTACCTCGTCCGCCACAACGGCAAATCCTTTACCGGCCTGCCCGGCCCGGGCGGCCTCCACCGCGGCGTTGAGGGCCAGGATATTGGTCTGGAACGCGATCGAGTCAATGGTCTGCATCACCCGCTCGATCGCCAGGGAACTCTCCCGGATATCGGACATGGCGTGCAGCATCTCCTGCATGTGCCCGGTGCCGGCAGCCACCTGTTCCTGCATGTTCTGGGCCTCCTGGCGCATCTGCTGGGCATGGCTGGCGGTGTCCCGCACCTTGTCGGTCATCTGGCCGGCGGCGCTGTTCAGCCGGTCCATTGAGGTGGCCTGCTCCGAAGCGCCCCGGGCCAGGCTGTCCGCCTGTTCGGCCAGGGTCTGGGCGTCGCCGTTCACCTGATCGGCGATCTGGTCCATCTGTTTCAGCAGCGCGGCCTGCTGCGCAAACGCCTTCTGCTCCTCATGACGGCGGGAATCCAGTTCCTGGAACAGCTTCTGCGCCTCCTGCCGGCTTTTGTTGGCCTCGCTCAGATAGCGGTGCACGATCCGGATGGCGCTCTGCATCAGGATCGAACTGACCAGGATCGCCACCAGGCATTCCACCAAAAGGATGATGGGGGCTACCAGGGCCCCGCCGGTCACGCTCAGCAGCGTCACCTCCGCCAGAAAGGAGATCACGCTGAATCCGGTGCAGAGCATCACCAGGCCGGTGTCCAGCAGCAGGGTGTTGAGGGCGATGGCGCAGATGTACAGCGGCGTGCTGGGAAGAAAGTTGCCGGTGGATGAGGCCGACAGCAGCACGATCAGGTTGACATACACCGCGTACAGCCGGGCAAAGACCAAGGCGTTGCGCTCGTTGGCCCACAGCAGGGTGGGGATCACGAGAAGGGCGGTGATGGCAAGCAGGAAGAAGGCGTTGAGCAATTTCAGTTCGGCAAGATACATCGCCGCGAACAGCAAACACGACCCGCCCAGAATTTTGGCGCACAGTTTCAGCGGTTTTACACGTTCAATCAAAGCATATCCCTCCAGCAGTCCGGTCATGGTTTGCCGCGGCAAGCGGCGCGAGCAATACGTATACGCACATATATACTATGTATCGACGATTTGCAACAAAAAGAAAAGGGGGAATGGAGATTTTTTTGTAAGAAAAGAACTCCCGGCCGCCGTTAGCCATAGAGAGGGATCAGCATGGTCCAGGGGGCGGTGAACACCGCCAGAGCCAGGCTCAGACGATGGCACTCGGCCGCGTTCAGGCCGCAGCGGCGGAAACTCCAGCGCCGGTTGGCAAAGTACAGCAGCACCCCGGCCAGCAGCACCCCCGGCAGCGCGATCAGCACGTTCCAGGGAAAGAGCAGCAGGGGATACATGGTGTCCGGCGGGATGAGCGCGTCCGCCCCGATCATCACCAGCAAACAGACTACCGCCCCCGCCAGATCGCAGGCGTAGCCCAGCAGCCACACCCGCAGGATGCTGCTTTGCCACACCCGGGCCCGCCGCCCTTTGCCCGCCGCCAGGCAGACCACCAGGCTGTCAATGGCGAAGTTCCCCGCCAGCAGCGCCAGCCACAGCGGGCTGGGCCAGAGCCAGAACCCCCAGATGGGAAACAGCACGTTGTACAGACGGACCGAAGAACGCGATTTCATAGGCTTGCTCCTTTCACCCGGAAAACGAAGAACGGTCACTTCATACGGGGGCCCGGGGCGTAGTATTCAAAGATCACCGCGTCCCAGCGACCCCGGTCGGCAAAGCCGGGGCGGGCGGTCCAGAACACCCCCATCGCCCCCAGCAAACGGCACAGCCGCACGCTCAGGTTGGGCCGTCCGCCGCCCCAGGCCATAAAGTGCGGCCGGGCCAGCAGATTGCCCAGCCCGCGGCTCAAAAAGAAGGCCCGCCGGTGGCAGCAGCTGTACTGGCCCGCCGGGTTCAGCAGCTGGCCGCGCAGGATGTCCGGGGCGTTTTTGCGAAACCAGGCCACGATCCGCGGATCAAAACTCTCCACGCAGTAGGGCCCGTCGTAGGCCCGCAGCAGCGCCAGCGTTTTTTCGCACAGTTCGGTGCGCCGCGGCCCGCTCTTGAGTTCCACGATCAGGGGCTGGCGGCCCGCCACCGTGGCCAGCACGTCGGAAAACAGGGGGATCGTCTCCCCGGTGCCGCCCAGCCGCAGCGCCTGCAGCTGGGCCAGGGTGCGGCTGTCCACCCGGCCCTCGGCCCCGGTCATCCGGGGCAGTTCGTCGTCGTGAAACACCACCACCTGGCCGTCCCGGCTCAGCTGCACGTCCAGTTCACTGCCGTAGCCGGCGTCGGTGGCGGCGGCAAAAGCGGGCAGGCTGTTTTCCGGCACCGCGCCGTCCTTCGAATGCAGGCCCCGATGGGCAAAATTGCGGCCGGCCACCATCCGCCGGCCCGCCGCGCAGCCCCGGCCGGGCAGGATACAAAGCACCCAGCCCACCGCCAGCGCGGCCAGTACGATCACGATCCACATATTGGTTTGCCTCCCTTGCGGCCCCGCGCGCGGGGCCGGCTTTCCTGTTCATTGTACCGCGGCGGCAGGGCAAAGTAAACAATTCTTCAAAAAAGCTTTCACACATTTAACATACCGGCCGTTTATTATGGTATTATACAAATAACGGGAGAGCGCAAGGCGGCCGTGGAGCCGCCCGGAAAAGGAGGACGGTTCAATGGCAAAGATCCTGATCGTAGACGACGAGGCCCGCATCCGGGAACTGATCCGGGAGCATCTGCAGTATGCCGGGTTCCAGTGCGAGGAGGCCACCGACGGCAGCGCCGCCCTGGCCCAGCTGGGGGCGGGCGGCATCGACCTGGTGATCCTGGATGTGATGATGCCTTTTGTGGACGGGATGACCTGCCTGCGGGAGATGCGCGCGCGCCATATTGATACCCCGGTGATCATGCTCACCGCCCGGGGCGAGGAGTACGACAAGCTGGCCGGGCTGGAGAGCGGGGCGGACGATTATGTGGTCAAGCCGTTCAGCCCCCGGGAACTGGTGGCCCGGGTCAAGGCGGTGCTGGCCCGCACCATGCCCCGCGCCGCCGAGGAGTCCGGCCATTATGCCTTTGGCCAGCTGGAGATCGACACCGCCAGCCACAGCGTCAAGGTGGGCGGGCAGGAGGTCTCGCTGACTCCCAAGGAGTTTGATCTGCTGGTCTTTCTGGCCGAGAACAAGGGCCTGGCGCTGAGCCGGGAGAAGATCCTGCAAAAGGTGTGGAACTACGACTATTTTGGTGAGGACCGCACCGTGGATACCCACATCAAGATGCTGCGCAGCCATCTGGGCGCCTGCCGGGACTACATCGTGACCGTGTGGGGCGTGGGCTACAAGTTTGACCCGGGTGCCGCCAAATGAGTTGCCCCGTGACCGGCAAAAAGGAGCGCCGCCCCCTGCGCATGGGCACCAAGCTGATGTTTTTCCTCTGTGCCATGACGGCGCTGACGCTGCTGCTGGTCTGGCTGCTGGTGACCCGCTTTCTGGAGCCGCTGTACCAGAACCACATCTACCGGGATCTGATCGCCCGGATGGAGTCCCTGGCCGGCCGCATCGACGCCGCCGAGGCCCCCATCAGCGACCGCAATCTCTGGGGCCTGCAGGTGGACGACGCGTTCTGGAGCGGCATCAACGAGGAGATCGTCAACGGCACGCTGGATTTCCAGGGATGCTGTGTGGACGTGGCGGACAATACCCTGCGCAGCATCGCCCATATCGAGCATCTCTATCCCTGCCTGCTGCATGCCACCGCCAGCACTTTTGGGGTGGCGGGCGAGACCGACTGGAACACCACCCAGATGATCTATCTGCGCAGCCAGGTGTTTGAAAAGGGCCAGATCTACGAGATCGTAGAGAACAAAAACGGCGACCGCCGCCAGATGGTGGTGGGCCGGCTGGCCGGAGGCGGCCGGTATACGGTGATCCTGTCCACCAGCATGGCGCAGGTGACCGAGGCCGCCGTGGTGCTGGACGAACTGCTGCCGCCCGTGGGCCTGGGCCTGCTGGCGGTTTCGGTGATCGCGGCCTGGGGGTTCAGCCGCTGGTTCACCCGGCCGCTGACCCAGCTGGGCCGGGCCGCCCGGGAGATGGCCGGCGGCAACTACGACGTGCGGGTGGAACCCACCCGCGGCTCGGACGAACTCAACCAGCTGGCCGGAGACTTCAACCACATGGCCAGCGAGGTGAAGAAAGCCGCCCAGCTGCAGCGGGACCTGCTGGCCAACGTGAGCCATGATCTGCGCACCCCCCTGACCCTCATCAAGGGCTACGCCGAGACGGTGCGGGACATCACCGGCGATAACCCCGACCGCCGCACCGAACAGCTGAACATCATCGTGGACGAGACCGACCGGCTTTCCGGCCTGGTGAACAGCGTCATGGAACTGAGCAAGGTGAGCAGCGGGGTGGAAAAACCCCAGATGGTGCTGTTCGACATGGCCCAGCTCTGCGAGGAGGTGGCCGAGCGGTACGAGGCGGTCTGCGCCCAGAACGGCTATACCCTCAAGCTGGAGGCGGACACCCCCTGCCTGGTGGGGGCCGACCCCGCCATGATGGAGCGGGTACTGCACAACCTGCTGGGCAATGCCATGCACCACATCGGGGAGGACGGCGTGTTCGTGCTGCGCTGCCTGCCCCGCGAGGAGGGTGGCGCCCGCGTAGAGGTGAAGGACCATGGCGCGGGGATCGCCGCCGCCGATCTGCCCTACATCTTTGACCGATACTACCGCAGCCGCTCCGACGCGGGCAAGGTGGGCACGGGCCTGGGGTTGAGCATCACTAAGGCCATCTTCCAGAGCCACGGCTGCCGGTTCGGGGTCAACAGCACCCCGGGCCAGGGCACCACATTCTGGTTCACCCTGGACGCGAGGCTGTGACAAAAAAACATAGAGCCCGGGCCCCGGCGCAAGAAAAATCTTGCGCCGGGGCCCGGTTCTGCTGTGCGCTATTTGGCGGCAAACGCCCGAAATTCCAGCCGGCCGCCGCTGTCTCCGTCGGGGCCGCAGAGGGCGGCGTCCAGGGTCAGGCCCTCCCAGGCAAGGCGAAAGCCGGCGCAGGCGGGCTGCTTTTGCAGCAGCGCGTCCAGCCGCGGCAGGCTCCATCGGGACACGCCCTGCCCGGCGGCAAAAGCCCGGGCCAGCCGGGAGAGTTCCGCGGCGGGCCAGCGGCCGGCCTGTTCCGCGTCCGGCCAGACCCAAAGCAGGTCTGCCTGCACCACCCGGCCTTCCCGGTCGGTCCACAGGGCCACCGCGGCCATCTCCCGCTCCCGCGCGGCGGCATCACCGGAAAAATATCCGTCCCAGCTGGAAAAGCCGGCCAGATTGGCCGTGTACTGGTAGGGGATGCCCGGATGCCCGTCCGGGTCACCGGTCAGGGTCAGCCGGGCCTAGGGCTCACCCTCAAACCGGGCGAGAAAGTTGTAGTTTTCCACCAGCTGCCGCGCCGTCAGCGGGCCGGTGTGCGGCACAAATCCCGCCAGGACCCCCAGCGCCCCGGTAACCGCCAGCCATGCCGCCAGCGCCAGAGCGGCCGCCGCGCGCCGCGCCGGCCCCGCCGGGCGGGCGGTGGGCAGGGTGCCGCTCTCCTCGTCCCAGGCAAACAGGCCGGTCTCGCGGTATTGCCGCAGCGCCCGGGGCCAGAGCCACAAGCGCGCCAGCCGCCCCAGCAGCCGTACGGTGCGCCCAACGGCCTGTTCCGCCCGCAGCGCGCCGCCGCCCGCGTCCTCCACCCGCAGCCCCACCAGGGCTTTGCCGGGGGTAGCGCCCCAGCGGCGCAGCAGCGGCGGCTCCAGCAGCCAGGTCAGCAGCAGCGCCCCGGCCAGCCATCCGGCCAGATACAGCGGCCATTCCCGCAGCGGGTCGCGGTGCAGAACAAGCGCCAGCAGCGCGGTGACCGGCAGGGTGCAGAGGGCGGTGTCCAGCATTCGGGCCAGCGCCCTCCGGCCCGCGCACCGGGCTGGCCGGGGCGCGTCCCGCACCGCCGGGCCCGCCGACAGGGCAAAGGCGTCCGGGTCCAGCCCGTCAAAGTCCACCCCGGCTTTTTGGATGGCCCGGCAGACCGCCAGGGCCCGGGCGTTTTCCGCCTGCTGCGCCTCCAGCGCGGCCAGCCGGCCGGCCAAAGCGGCGGACAGCGGTTCCGCCCCGGTCTGCACCGCCCGCACCTGCTCCAGGCTGACCCCCAGCTGCCGCAGCAGCCGGATGCGCCGCAGGGCGGTGAGATCGGTGTCGGAATAGTCCCGGTAGCCGTTGGCCCGCCGGGCCGGAGCGATCAGCCTCTCCCGCTCGTAGTAATAGACAGTGGCCCGGTCCAGGCCGGTGCGTTGCTGAATTTCCCGGATCGTCATGGCAGTCGCCTCCTTTTTTCTGCCCTCAGCATACACTATGAACCGGCTTCACAGTCAAGAAAAATTTTGCGCGAAGAAGGGCCTCACCGCGCCCCGCGCACCGTGAAGTTCATCCAACCCTCGCTGCGGGGTGCGTTTTCCTCCTCGATCAGGAAGGAATCACCCGCCCGAAAGCCCTCAAGCTCCACCTGACAGTCCATCGCCACATTCCGCCAGGTCAGGGAGAAAGGGGTGAAGGCGGCCTGTCGCGCCAGCCGGGCGGGCAAAGCAACGGTCAGGAACAGGTCGTTCCACCAGCCGCCCTCTCCCGCCGCGAAGGCCAGGGCGGTCCGCTGCATAGCCGATTCCGGCCAGATGGCCAGCAGCGTCTGTTCGTTCCAGTTCCGGCGCAGGGTCACCGACTCCACAAACCCGTCCGCGCCGATCCCGATGACCATCGGCGCGGGATCGCCGGATAGGTCCAGGGTATAGCTGTGGGGGTCGGCGTCGGTCCAGCTGCCGTCCGGCTGCAACAGCCAGGCGGGCTCGCCCTCGAACCGGGCCAGAAAATTGTAGTTTTCGGCAAATTCCTCCGCCGTGAGCGGCCCGGTGTGGGGCGGCAGGCCGGCGGCCAGTACCAGAAAAACGGTCAGCGCGAAGGAGGCCGCCATCCCCAGCACAAAGCCCGCGCCCTGCCGCCGGCGGGCGGGCTTTGCCATGTAGTGGAACTCCTCCTCCCGGTCCCAGGCGCTGCTGCCCTGCTCCAGAGCGTCCTGGTAGCTTTTGTAGAGCCGCCACAGGGAGTAGCCCGGCAGCCAAAGCCCCAGCCCCTCCCAGAGCACCCGGCGGGTGCGGGCCGATGCCTGGCGCCAGGTCAGGCGGGTGCCGTCGGCGTTCTCCACCCGCAGCCCAAACAGCGCCTTGCCCGGCGTGGCGCCCCACAGATGCAGAAAGACCGGTTCCAGCGCCAGGGTCATCAGGATACCGACGATCAGGTCGATCCAGCTGTAGGCGGTGCTGTGCCGGACCAGGTTGAGATGGCACACCAGGGTCAGAAAGGCGGTGACCGGCAGGGTGTAGAGGGTGGTGTCCAGCAGCCGGGCAAAGTACCGCCGCCAGGGGCACCAGACGGGCGGCGGCGCGTCCCGGAAGGGTCCCGCGGGGGCGGCGGGCGGCGGCGCGGGCGCGCTCGTTCTCCGCCTGCTGGCGCTCCAGCTCTTCCAGCCGGCGGGTCAGCGCGTCGGGCAGCTGCCGCTGGCCGGTCTGCAGGGCGCGGATCTCTTCCAGCGATACCCCCAGCTGCCGCAGCAGCTTGATGCGCCGCAGTTCGGCCAGGTCGGCGGCCGAGTAGTCCCGGTAGCCGTTTTCCCGGCGCTGGGGGCGGATCAGCCCTTCTTTTTCATAAAAGTACACAGTGGTCCGGTCCATGCCGGCCGCGTCGAGAAGTTCCCGGATGGTCATGGCGGCGCGCCCCCTTTCGTTCTGCTACCAGCATACACTATGGACCGGGTATAAGGTCAAGGCTTTTGCGCAAAACGCAGAAAAAGGCCGCCGGCGCGCAAACCGCGCCGGCGGCCCGAAACGTCGTCAGCCCAGGGGATAGTGTACGGCCTCGTCGTACATGGCCAGGATGTTTTCCACCGGGGCGTCCGCCTGAATGTGGTGGGCGCTGGCCAGGATGTAGCCGTCCGGGCCCAGCCGGTCGATGGCGCTGCGCACCGCGGCGCGCACCTGGTCCGGCGTACCGTGGGGCAGCAGCTGCTGGATGTCGATGCCGCCGTGGAAACTCAGCCGTTTGCCGTACTCGGCCTTGATCCTGGCAAAATCCATCCCCGCGGCCAGCGGCTGCAGGGGATTCAGGATGTCCACCCCCACATCGGCCAGTTCCCCGATCAGGGGATACACCGCGCCGCAGCTGTGGTACATGACCTTCTTGCCGTAGCTGTGGATCAGCTTGTTCAGCCGGTCGTGGCAGGGACGCACCAGATCCCGCCACAGTTCCTTGGAGAAGAGCAGCCCGTTCTGGGCGGCCACGTCGTCAAAGGTGTACACCAGGTCGTACTTGTCGCCGGCGGCGTCCAGACTGCGGCGGATATACTCGCAGAAAAAGTCGGTCAGCCGGTTCATGATGCCGGCGGCGATGTCCGGGTCGGTGAGCATGTCCACCATGAACTGCTCCATCCCCCGCAGCCCCCAGGCAAATTCAAAGATACCGCCGGTCTCCAGTTTGATATAATAGGTGTCGTGGGCGTCGCCGATCTTTTTGGCCAGGCCCTCGTAGTCGTAATCGTCCGGGTTGGGCCACCAGGGGTAGTCGTCCAGTTCGCTGGCGTCCTCGATGTCGGCCAGCGGGAAGGAGGCGTACTCCTCATAGGTGCAGAATCCGTTGTTCACCTTGCGGCGATGGGTGCCCAGCCGGTCGTAGTAGGTGCCGTCCGGCAGCTGGCGCAGCGCGGGGCCGATGTAATCCGGCGCGAAAGCCCGCATATCGCTGTGCAGCGCCTGCTGCACGGCCTCCGGGTCCCGGGTGCCAAAATGCTCGTACAGCTTTTCCCATACCTCCGGCACGGCCCAGAAATCCAGCGGGATACGGTCGGGGGTCTTGTGGTCCAGAGCGGTCAATACACGCTCGCGCGGGGTCATGGTCATGATACGTTCTCTCCTTTCTTTTCCGGGTCCGCTGCCGGGCGTCCCGGTCCTGTTCGGTCAGAATGCGGATCGCGCCGCCGTTGGGCATGCCGCCCGCACAAGCGATCCTTTTGCGGGAACCGCCCCGGATGGGGAAATGCCGGATATCTTCCGGAAGGTTTGGCGGCGGGGGGTGGACGCAGGCCCCGGTTGTGGAGTAGACTATACCTGTACCGCCGGCGGACCCGGCGTGTGCATGGGGAGTGCCGGCCGGGATGCGCGCCGGGACCGGAGCCGGTATAAGCCCGCCGCCCGGCTGTGACGGAACGATCTCCCTGCGATTGCGGTTGTTCCTTTACCTGTATTGTACCATCTGCCTGAGGATACAAAAAATGCCAATTGTCACCTATTCTGAAAAAAGTGTGTGTGCATTATGGACAAATATTTATTGGATTGCTTGAGCAAAGTGCTTGCCGAGACCTTTTCGGCGTCCGGCTGGAAAGGCGGCGCGTCGCGGGAGTTGGCGGAACTGGCCAACCACGGCTGCGCGCTGCATGAATGGGAGAGCGGGGCGCCCTTTATCCAGTGCGGGTTTCCCGCCCGCGCCGTCTGGGTGCTGATGCGGGGCGGCGCGCAGGTGATCTGCTATAACCGCAAGGGGGCCTGCAGCGTGCAGGACGCGCCGGAAAAGCCTCAGATGTTCGGCCTGATGGAGCAGATCAGCGGCTATCCGGCGTATACCGCCACCGTGGCGACCAGCCGGCCCAGCCTGCTGCTGAGCATCCCGGCCCCGCTGATGATGGACGCGCTGAAGGTGAGCGTGCCGCTGCTGCGGCTGGCGCTCAAGGATCTGTGCGTGCTGGCCGAACGGGCCATGAGCCGCACCGAGTATCAGGCGCTGCACCGTCCACGGGACAATCTGGCCATTTTTCTGTACCAAAGCTGCCGGGAAGCGCGCCAATTCCCTCATGTGATCCGCATCACCCGGCGGGAGATGGCCGAACAGCTGCATCTGCATCTGCGCAGCCTGTACCGCTATCTGAACGATCTGAAGATGGACGGGCTGTGCAGCGTGGTGCACGGGCATATCACCATCACCAAAGAACAGGCCGACCTGCTGGCGGCCTATTGCCAGGGCTTGTAAAAGGAGGCATATTGCTGCCATGAAGATTCTCTGCGCGGGTTCGCTGAACATCGACCGGGTATATCCGGTGCCCCACTTCGCGCGGGCCGGGGAAACGCTGGCCAGCACCGGGTTTTCCCAGGCGGCGGGGGGCAAGGGGCTGAATCAGACCATCGCCCTGGCCCGGGCGGGGGCCTCGGTGCGCCATGCCGGCGCGGTGGGGGAAGACGGCGGCCTGCTGCGCCAGGCGCTGCGCGACGCCGGGGTGGACGACGGGCTTCTGGCGCAAAGCGCCCTGCCCACCGGCCATGCCATCATCCAGGTGGATCCCGCCGGCCAGAACAGCATCATCGTTTCCGCCGGGGCCAACGGCGCGCTGGAACGGGAGTATCTGTCCGCCATGCTGGACGGCTGCGCGCCCGGCGATATCCTGCTGGTGCAGAACGAGACCAACGAGCTGCCCTGGCTGCTGCGGGAGGGCCGCCGCCGGCGGCTGACGGTGGCCTTCAACCCCTCCCCTGTCACCCCGGACCTGCCGGGGTATCCGCTGGACTACGCGGACATCCTGATCCTGAACGAGATCGAGGGCGCCGCCCTCTCCGGCGAGAGCGACCCCGCCCGTATGCCGGCGGCGCTGCGCGCCCGCTATCCCCGGGCCCGGGTGATGCTGACCCTGGGCGGGGACGGCTGTGTGTACGAGGATGCCGGGCAGACGGTGCGCCAGGGGATCTTTCCGGTAAAGACGGTGGACACCACCGCCGCCGGGGATACTTTCTGCGGCTACTTTCTGGCCTGGCTGGCCGAGGAGCGCCCCATCGCCGAGGCCCTGCGGGCGGCGTCCGCGGCGGCGGCCCTGGCGGTGTCCCGGCCGGGGGCCGTGCCCAGCATCCCAACCCGCCGGGAGGTGCTGGACCTTCTGCGGGGGCGCTGATCCCGCAAAGGCCGCGGTATCGTATGACCGTATGACCGCGCCGGCTTGCCCGGTGCGGATTTTGTGCGCATCCACCACCGTTTTACAAGGAGGACCCATGACCCGAGATCTTACCCGGGGCAGCGTGCGGCGCGCCCTGATCCTGTTCAGCCTGCCCATCATGGCGGGCAACCTGCTGCAGCAGTTCTACAACGTGGCCGACACCCTGATCGTCAGCCGCTGGCTGGGGCCCGCGGCACTGGCGGCGGTGGGCTCTTCCGGCAGCCTGATGGTGCTGCTCACCAGCGTGCTGCTGGGGCTGTGCATGGGCAGCGGGGTGGTGTTCAGCCAGCTGTACGGCGCCGGCAACGCCGACCAGCTGCGCCGGGCCGCCTGCAACGCCTTCGGGCTGATCGCGGCGCTGAGCCTGGCGCTCACGGCGCTGGCCTCGCTGTTTCTGCGGCCGATCCTGCTCTGGCTCAACACCCCCGCCGAGGCCCTGCCCGACGCGCTGGCCTATATGGGGGTGATCCTGCTGGGGATGCCGGCGGCGTTTGCCTTTAACTTCGGCGCGGCGGTGCTGCGGGCGGTGGGCAACTCGGTGGCGCCGCTGCTCATCACGGTGGCGGCGGCGCTGGGCAACGTGGGATTGGATCTGGCGTTCGTGGTGGGGCTGCGCCGGGGCACGGCCGGGGCCGCCGAGGCCACCGTGCTCTGCCAGTACGGCTCGGCGGTGCTGGCGCTGGGCATCCTGCTCATCACTGTGCCCGGCCTGCGCCCCCGCCGGGAGGACTGGCGCCCGGACGGCGCGCTGCTGCGCCGGCTGGGCCGCAGTTCGGTGCTCACCAGCGCCCAGCAGTCGGTGATGAATTTCGGCATCCTGCTGGTGCAGGGGCTGGTGAACAGCTTTGGCGTCACGGTGATGGCGGCCTTTGCCGCCGCCGGCAAGATCGACAGCTTTGCCATGATGCCCGCCACCGATTTCGGCAACGGGTTCGGCACCTTCATCGCCCAGAACGCCGGGGCCGGCCGGGCCGACCGCATCCGCCGGGGGATTCGGGAGGGCATCCGGATCACCGCCTGCTTCTGCGCGCTCATCTCGGTGGGGGTGGTGATCCTGGCGCCCTGGCTCATGCGGATCTTCATCGACCCCTCCGAGACCGGCATCATCGCGGTGGGGGTGCAGTATTTGCGCATCGAGGGGGCCTGCTACGCGGGCATCGGGGTGCTGATGCTTCTGTACGGGCTCTACCGGGGCCTGGAACAGGCCCAGATGTCGATCTTGCTGTCGGCCATATCGCTGGGCACCCGGGTGGCTCTGGCCTACCTGCTGGCCCCCGTCCCGGCCATCGGGCTGCCGGGCATCTGGTGGGCGGTGCCCATCGGCTGGCTGCTGGCGGATATCGTGGGCCTGGTGTATTTCGCGCGCCGCCGCGCCCGGCTGCTTCCCCCCGAAACCTGACAGGGCCCGCCGGCGGGCGGGGCGCCGCAAGGCAAAATTGCTTTTTTGCGCTGCGGCATGTATAATGAATTCTGTATCACTATATGCCCGGCGCGCGCCCGGGCGGAAGGAGCGTTTGCGCATGGGCTTCAAACGGGCGGCCTCCAACATCGGGTGGACGGCAAAGCAGGACGAGACGGTCTGGCGGTGGATGAAGGAACTGGGCTACACCGGCCTGGAGATCGCCCCCACCCGGCTGTTTGCCCAGGCGCCCTATGAGTGCTGCAACGGCGCGGCCCTCTTTGCCGGGGTCATGCACCAGCAGTACGGGTTTTCCGTGGTCAGCATGCAGAGCATCTGGTACGGCCGGACCGGCAATATTTTTGTGCCCGAAGAAGCGGCCGAACTGGAGGAATACACCCTGGCCGCGCTGGAGTTCGCCCGCAGCTGCCGCTGCGCGAATCTGGTGTTCGGCTGCCCCCGCAACCGCAACCGGCCCGAGGGGGCGGACGAAAAAATGGCGGAGGACTTTTTCCGCCGCCTGGGCCCCGAGGCGGCCCGCCGGGGCGCCGTGATCGCCCTGGAGCCCAATCCCCCCGTCTACAACACCAACTATCTCAACACCACCCGGCAGGCGCTGGACCTGGTGAAAAAGCTGGAGACGCCGGGCCTCGCGGTGAATCTGGATGTAGGCACCATGATCGCGAACGGCGAGCGCCCCTCCGACTACGCCAATGAAATGAAATACGTCAGCCATGTGCACATCAGCGAACCGGGCCTGGCGCCCATCCAGCGCCGCGGCCTGCACAAGGAACTGGCCCTGACCCTGGGGGCGGTGGGCTGGAAAGGCTGGGTGTCGCTGGAGATGAAGGCGGGCGAGCCGGAGGCGCTGCGCCGCAGCCTGGAATACGTGGCGGAGGTGTTCGCGTGACCGAGACCATCACCGGCCTGGCCGGCGTGCCGGACTATACCCGCACCCGGTTTGCCGAAAAGCGCAGCGACTACTGCCTGCTCATCCCCATCATCAACGAGGGCGGCCGTATCCTGGCCGAACTGGACCGGGCGGCCCGGGCCGGCGTGCCGGAAGCGTGCGACATCATTCTGTGCGACGGCGGTTCCACCGACGGCAGCATGGACCCGGAAAAACTCATTCCCCGGCGGGTCAACACCCTGCTGGTCAAGACCGGGCCGGGCCGCCAGGGCGCCCAGCTGCGCATGGGCTTGTGGGAGGCGCTGCGGCGGGGCTACAAGGGCGTGCTGACCATCGACGGAAACAACAAGGACAGCATCGAGAGCGTGCCGCTGTTTATCCAAAAGCTGGAACAGGGCTACGACCTGGTGCAGGGCAGCCGGTTCATCAAAGGCGGCCGGGCGGTCAACACCCCGCCGGTGCGCTGGCTGGCGGTGCGGCTCATCCACGCGCCCCTCATCAGCCTGGGGGCGCGGCACTGGTTCACCGACACCACCAACGCCTACCGGGCTTACAGCCGGGCCTACCTGACCCACCCGGCGGTGCAGCCCTTCCGGGACGTGTTCGCCGGATACGAGCTGCTGGCCTATCTGAGCATCCGGGCCACCCGCCTGGGGCTCAAAGCCTGCGAGGTGCCGGTGGAGCGGGCCTATCCCAAGGCCGAGCCCACCCCCACCAAGATCAAGGGCATGCGGGGCAACGCCAACCTGATGGGGGTGCTGCTGGCCGCCCTGGCGGGCCGGTACGACCCCTGAGAAAGGGGCATCCTATAGAAAAACGGGAGGTCTTTGCATGACCTGGGACAAGATCATCGTGGGCGCGGGGCTGTACGGCCTGTACGCGGCGCAGCAGTGCGGCGCGCGGGGCCAGCGGGTGCTGGTGCTGGAAAAGGACCCCGGCCCTTTCATGCGGGCCACCTACATCAACCAGGCCCGGGTGCACATGGGCTACCACTACCCCCGCAGCTACGCCACCGCCGTCAAGAGCGCCGGGTATTTTGCGCGCTTTTGCCGGGATTACGGGTTCTGCCTGCTCACCGAATTTGACCAGGTATACGCCACCAGCGCCCATTTCTCCTGGACAGGCGCGGAGCAGTTCCGCAAATTCTGCGCCGCCGCCCATATCCGCTGCGACGATGTGTCCCCGGCCAAGTACTTTAACCCCGGCCAGTGCGACGGGGCCTTCCTCACCACCGAGTACACCTACGACGCCCAGATATTAAAAAAGTATTTTCTTGAAAAGCTGGCCGCCTTGCCGGGTGTGACCGTCGCCTGTTCCCGCAAGCCGGAAAAGGTGGAGCGGGCGGGCAGCGTCTGGCGGGTGACGGCGGGCGATATCACCGCCGAGGCGCCTTTCCTGCTCAACGCCTCCTACGCGGGGGTCAACGAACTGCATGCCATGCTGGGCTTCGAGCCCTTCGCCATCAAATATGAACTGTGCGAGATGATCCTCTGTACCGTGGACGAGCGGCTCAAAAACACCGGCGTCACCGTCATGGACGGGCCCTTCTTCTCGCTGATGCCCTTTGGCCGCACCGGGCTGCACAGCCTGACCAGCGTCACCTTTACCCCTCATGTGACCAGCTACGAGCCGCTTCCCGTCTTTGCCTGCCAGGCGCGCAGCGGCGGGCGCTGCCGGCCGGGGGACCTGGCCAACTGCAACGACTGCCCCGCCCGGCCCGCGAGCGCCTGGCCCATGATGAGCCAGCTGGCCCGCAAGTACCTGCGCGAGGAATACGGCTTTGCCTACTCCCACAGCCTGTTCAGCATGAAGCCGATCCTCAAGGCCAGCGAGATCGACGACTCCCGCCCCACCGTGATCCGGCAGTATGCCGACGACCCGGTGTTCGTGAGCGTGCTCAGCGGCAAGATCAATACCGTATACGATTTGGACGAGGTGCTGCGCTATGGCGAAGAATAAAGAGAGCAATTTCCTCAGCGCGGTGGTCTATCTGCCCCAGGGCAGCGCCGATCGGGCCGTGCCCTTTCTGCGGATGCTGCACGGCCAGCTGGAGGAGCATTTCAAACAGTACGAGATCATCTGCGTGGACGACCGCTGCGCCGACGGCGCCGCCGAGGCGGTGCGCCGCTGGGCGGCGGAGAATCTGGACAAGCCCCTGACCATCCTGCATATGAGCCTGCGCCAAGGCCGGGAACTGTGCATGAACGCCGGGCTGGACGCGGCCATCGGGGATTTCGTCTACGAGTTCGACACCCTCCAGGCCCCCTACGAGCCCCAGACCATCTGGCGCGCCTACAAGAAGGCGCTGGAGGGCAACGACATCGTCACGGTGGGCCCGCAAAAGACCCGGGCCGCCAGCCGGCTGTTCTATCGCGCGTTCAACCGGTTCAGCCGGTCAGCCTATCCGCTGACCACCGACGCCTTCCGGCTGGTCAGCCGCCGGGCCATCAACCGGGTACACGCGGTCAGCGAGCACCTGCCCTACCGCAAGGCCGCCTACGCCGCCAGCGGGCTGCGGATGGCGGCGCTGACCTTCCCCGGGAAGCTGGCCGCCGAGGACGGCGGGCGGCTGGACCTGGCCGCCGACAGCCTGGCTCTCTACACCGCCGCCGGCTATCGCTTGAGCCTGGCGGTCACGGGGGGGATGCTGCTGCTGACCCTGGCCGAGCTGGTCTACACTCTGGCGGTGGCCTTCACCGGCCGGCCCATCGAGGGCTGGACCACCACCATGTTTGTGCTCACGGTGGGATTTTTCGGGGTGTTCCTGGTGCTCACCCTGGTCATCAAGTACCTGAGCCTGCTGGTGGACCTGGTGTTCCGGCGGCAGAAATACCTGGTGGAATCCATCGAAAAACTGCAAAAATAAGGGAAACGCCATGAAATTTCGCAAGCCCTCCGGGGCAGGAATAAAACCGTGGGATATAGGGCCGGCGCTATTCTGGGTGCTGGTGGCCGCGCTGATCGCCGGGCGGCTGGCGCTGGCCGCCTGCCAGGACGTGTATGTCTGGATCGACGGCGCGCCGCTGGACGACGAACTCATGTTCCGTGCGGCGCAGAGCATCACCGCCGGCAACTGGCTGGGAGCCTACGATTACCTGACCCTGTCCAAGCAGATGTTCTTCGCGGTCTGGCTGGCTTTGCTCCATCTGCTGCACCTGCCCTATCTGATGGGCGGGCAGCTGCTCATGACCGGCGCGGCGCTGGCGGCGGCCTTCGCCCTGGCGCCGGCGCTGCCCCGGCGCTGGATGCGGCTGGCGGTGTTCGGCCTGCTGGCCTACAGCCCCGCTGCGGCCGCCAGCTTTACCCTGCGCATCTACCGGGACAATATCTTCCCGGCTTTGTGCCTGTTTGCTTTTGCCGGCTTCATCGGGGCGGCGCTGCGCTGCGCCGGGCCGGTGCGCCGCCAGCTGGGCTGGCTGGCGATGGCCGGCCTTGGCATGGGCCTTGCCTGGATCACCCGGGAGGACGGCATGTGGCTGCTGCCCTTCGCGGTGGTGGCCGCCGTTGCCACCGCCGTGGCGGTGCTGCGGCTGCCGGGCCTTGCCGGCCGGGCGCGGCGGGTGGCGGCGCTGGCGCTGCCCTTTGCCCTCACCGCCGTGTGCGTGAATCTTATCTGCCTGCTCAACTGGCAGCATTACGGGCTCTGGACCACCAGCGACTTTTCCACCGGCCCCTTTGCCGAGGCCTTCGGCGCCATGACCCGCATCACCCACGAGGACTGGGACCCGCTGGTGGCGGTGCCCGCCGACGTGCGGGAGAAACTCTATGCCCAGGTGCCCGAACTGGCGCCGCTGGAATACTGGCTGGAAGAGGATGAGAAGTTCCGGGACGCCTGGATCGGCCGCCCGGACGGGGATTACCAGACCGGCGGCTTCTACTGGGCGCTGCGCCGCGCCGCCCAGTACGAGGGCTGGTACGAGACCCCCAGGACCGCCGCCGAACACTGGCAGGCGGTGGCCGATACCATCAACGAACTGTGCGACAGCGGCCAGCTGCCCGCTTCGCTGCCCCGCCGCGCCTCCACCACCGCCCCCATCCGGACGGAGTATGTGGGCCCGGTGCTGGCGGAGGGGCTGCGCAGTTTCTGGTACGCGGCCACCTTCCAGGACTGCGCCCCCTATTACGCCGACCAGCGCAGCCTGGGCCAGCCGGAGGATCTGCAGGTCTACCGGGACTATCTGGGCTGCACCACCAACGACGCGGCCCGGGCCGGCACCGATCTGCCTTACTACCACCCGCTGCGGATGCTGGTCTACAAGGCCTTTGAGGCGCTGCGGCTGGTGTACGCCGCGGCCCTGCCGCTGGCGCTGGCCGCGGCCCTGGCCCGGCAGCTGTACCTGGGCTGGGGGATGCTGCGCCGCCGGTCGGCCGCCGGGCTTCTGCTCTGGCTGGCGCTGGCCGGGGCGCTGGCCATGGCGCTGCTGCGCTGCTTTATGATCGCCTTTGTGGAGGTGTCCGCCTTTAACATCGGCACCTATGTGATGTATCTGTCCACCGTGCACCCGCTGCTGCTGCTCTACGCGACGGGCGGGCTGCTCACCCGAAAGGAGGCCGCCGCATGCGGGTCGTGATCGTGGGCGCCGGGGCCGCCGGGCTCATGGCGGCCGGGGCGCTGGCCCGGGCCGGGTGCCGGGTCACGGTGCTGGAACACATGGCCGAACCGGCCAAAAAGATTCTGGTCACCGGCAAGGGCCGCTGCAACCTGACCAATAACTGCGACAATGAGGAGTTTCTGCGCAACGTGCGCACCAATCCCCGGTTTTTGTATTCCTGCCTGCGGGCCTTTGACACCGCCGACGCCATGGCCTTCTTTGAGGAACTGGGGGTGCCGCTCAAGACCGAGCGGGGCCGCCGGGTCTTTCCGGTGAGCGATAAGGCTGCCGAGGTGCGGTACGCCCTGCTGCGCTGGGCCGGGGGGGCGCAGCTCGTGCATGCCGAAGCCCGCCAGCTGCTGCTGGAGGATGGCCGCTGCGCCGGGGTGCGGGCGGACGCCGGCGACTTTGCCGCCGACGGGGTGCTGATCGCCACCGGCGGGCTGTCCTACCCGGCCACCGGCTCCACCGGGGACGGCTACAAGCTGGCCGCCCAGGCGGGCCACGCCATCGTGGACCCGGTGCCCAGCCTGGTGAGCCTGGTGGAGGCGGGCGGCGTATGCCGGCGGATGACCGGTTTGTCCCTGCGGAACGTGGAGCTGAGTTTGCGGGAGGACGGCAAAGAAATTTTCCGGGAGCGGGGGGAGATGCTCTTCACCCACTTTGGTATCTCGGGGCCGCTGACCCTGAGCGCCTCGGCCCATATCGGGGATATGCGCGCCCACCAGTACGAGGCGTCCATCGACCTGAAGCCCGCGCTGGACGAGGCGGCTCTCTACAAACGGATCACCGGCGATTTCGCCAGGCTGGCCAACAAGGACGCGGTGAACGCGCTGGATCTGCTGCTGCCGGCCAAAATGCGGCCGGTGGCCTGCGAGCGGTGGGGGGTGCCCGCCGACCGGAAGGCCAACCAGATCACCCGGGAGGAAAAGCAGGCCCTGGTGCGGCTGCTCAAGGACTGGCGGGTGCCCATCCGCAGCCGGGGCGATCTGGAACACGCCGTCATCACCAGCGGCGGGGTGGATGTGCGGCAGGTGAATCCCCGCACCATGGAGTCCCGGCTGTGTCCGGGGCTGTATTTCGCCGGGGAGGTGCTGGACGTGGACGCCTACACCGGCGGCTACAATCTCCAGATCGCCTGGAGCACCGCCCGGGCCGCCGCCCGGGCCCTGGCCGAACAGGCCGGCGCGTGACCGTGATGCGCGACCGTGCCGGCCGCGGAAAAGAAAAAGGAAGTGTAGTATGATCAGTGTTGCCATCGACGGCCCGTCCGGGGCCGGCAAATCCACCCTGGCCCGGCGGCTGGCCGCCGAGCTGGGATACGTCTATGTGGACACCGGGGCCATGTACCGGGCCATCGGGCTGTACGGCCTGCGGGCCGGGGCCGATCTGAAGAGCGAAGCGCAGATGGCTGCCCTGCTGCCCTCCATCCAACTGGAACTGCGCTACACCGACGGCGCGCAGCATATCCTGCTGAACGGGGAGGATGTGTCGGAGGCCATCCGGGCCGAGGCTGTGGGTATGGCCGCCAGCAGCGTGTCAGCCCATCCGGCGGTGCGGGCGTTTCTGCTGGAGACCCAGCGGGAACTGGCCCGCCGCAGCAACGTGCTCATGGACGGGCGGGACATCGGCACCGTGGTGCTGCCCCACGCCACGCTGAAAATTTTTCTGACCGCCAGCCCCGAGGCCCGTGCCCGCCGCCGGCAGGCCGAACTGGCCGCCAAGGGCCAGCCCGCCGACTACGACACCGTGCTGCGGGACATCCGTACCCGGGACGAGCAGGATACCCACCGCGCCGCCGCCCCGCTGCGGCAGGCGCCGGACGCGGTGCTGGTGGATACCAGCGAACTGGATTTTGAACAGAGTTTCCGGGCGCTGCGCACCCTGGTGGAGCGCGCCGCCGCGAAGGAGGGGTGAACTGTGCTCTACGCGCTGATCGTGGCGGGCGCCTGGGTGATCTGGCACCTGGGGTTCCGCATCCGGGTCTACGGCCGGGAGTACCTGCCCAAAGACCGGGGCTTTGTGCTGGCCCCCAACCACATCTCCGCCATCGACCCGGTGTTCGTGGTGCTGGCCCGGTTCTGGGGCCGGCGGATGCTGGTGCTGGGCAAGGAAGAGATCTTTGAGGTCAATCCCCTCATCACCCTGTTTCTGAAATATGTGGGGGTGGTGGCGGTACACCGGGGCAAGGGGGACACCCAGGTCATCGACGAGGCCATCGGGCAGGTGAAAGGCGGCCGGGGGATGCTGATCTTCCCGGAGGGCACCCGCAGCCATACCGGCGAGCCCGGCAAGGTCAAGAGCGGGGCGTTTGCGGTGGCCAGCGCCGCCGGCGCCGACATGGTGCCCTGCCGCATCATCTATTCCACCGGGCGCATGCGGCTGTTCTGCCGGGTGCGGGTCTGTTTCGGGCCGCCCATCCCCGCCGAACAGCTGTACCTGGGCGAGCGCCGCAGCGCCGCCCGCCTGCGGGAATGCAAACAGCTGCTGCTGGACGCCTGGCAGAAGCTGTACGACGAGCACCATTTTTAAGGAGGACAGGGAATGGAGATCCTTTGCGCCAAAACCGCCGGTTTCTGCTTTGGAGTGGACCGGGCGGTGCGCATGACCTACGACCTGGCGGATCAGGGGCATAAAGTGGCCACCCTGGGCCCGCTGATCCATAATCCCCAGTGCGTGGCCGATCTGGCGGGGCGGGGGGTGGTCACGGCGGACACGCCCGAGCAGGTGCCCGAGGGCTACGAGGTGGTGATCCGCAGCCACGGGGTGCCCCGGAACGTATACGACCGGCTGGCAGCCCGCAAACTTGTGGTGCATGACGCCACCTGCCCGTTTGTGGCCAAGATCCACCGCATCGCCCGCCGCGCCGACGAGGAGGGCAAATGCCTGCTGGTGGCCGGCGACAGGGACCACCCGGAGGTGCAGGGCATCGTGGGCCACACCTCCGGCGAGGTGTTCGTTTTCGCGGATCTTGCCGAACTCAAGGCCTGGGATGGACCAAAAATGACGAAAAATGGGCTGTTTGTTGTTGCACAAACCACATTTCAAGTTACAAAATGGTTAGAATGCGCGGAGTTTCTAAAAAAAGTCTATACAAACGCCGAACTTTTTGATACAATATGTAGTGCGACGTGGACGAGGCAACAGGAGGCGGAAGACCTCAGCCAACGGTGCGACCTGATGGTCGTCATCGGGGGTCATCATTCTTCCAACACCCAGAAGCTGGTGAAAGTAGCCGCCAGGCACACGCGGGCCGTCTCGGTGGAGACCGCGGACGAGCTTCGGCCGGAATGGTTTTCCGGCGTGCGCCGGGTGGGGGTCACCGCCGGGGCTTCCACGCCATCGTCTATAATTGAGGAGGTACTTAACCGTATGAGCGAAGAAATCCGTGACGAGATGAGTTTTGCCGAGATGCTGGAGGCGTCCGAGGCAAAACCGGTGTTTGCCGGCAAGGTGGTCAAAGGAATCGTGACCAGCGTCAAGCCCAACGAGATCGAGGTGGACATCGGCACCAAGCACACCGGCTATGTGAAGCTGAGCGAGATGACCGACGACCCCTCCGCCCGCGCTGAGGACCTGGTCAAGGTCGGCGACGAACTGGACCTGGTGGTGGAAAAGACCAACGACCAGGAAGGTTCTGTCTACCTGTCCAAGAAGAAGCTGGAAAGCCGCAAGGGCATGGAAGAGATCGCCAAGGCTGCCGAGGAAGGCACCGTCATGGAAGGCGTCGTTACCGAAGCCAACAAGGGCGGCGTCGTTGTGCTGGTGAAGGGCGTGAAGGTGTTCGTGCCCCGCAGCCAGGCCACTATGCGCCGTGACGAGGACTATACCCAGCTGGTGAAGCAGAACGTCAAACTGGTCATCACCGAGTGTGCCGGCCGCAAGATCGTGGGCAGCATCAACAAGGTCACCGCCGAGGCCAACGCCGCCAAGCGTGAGGCGTTCTGGGCCAACGTGGAAGTGGGCCAGACCTACACCGGCGTGGTCAAGAGCCTGACCAGCTACGGCGCTTTCGTGGATGTGGGCGGCGTGGACGGCCTGTGCCACATCAGCGAACTGAGCTGGAACCGCATCAAGCACCCCAGCGAAGTGGTCAATGTGGGCGACACCATCGAGGTGTACGTCAAGGATCTGGACCGGGAGAACAAGAAGGTGTCTCTGGGCTACAAGAAGCCGGAGGACAACCCCTGGGAGAAGCTGCGCAACGAGTATCCCATCGGCAGCGTGTTTACCGCCCCGGTGGTCAGCATCACCAAGTTCGGCGCTTTTGTTCGCATCCTGCCCGGTGTGGACGGCCTGGTGCACATCAGCGAGATCTCTAACGAGCGTGTGGAGAAGGTCGGCGATGTGCTGAAGGTGGGCGACGAGGTCAAGGTCAAGCTGCTGGATGTGGACTTCGACAAGAAGCGCATCAGCCTGTCCATGAAGGCCCTGCTGAACGACGAGGAGTGATCCTCCCGCCTTCCTACAAGGCAAAAAAAGCAAACGAGCGCCCGGCCAGTGCGGCCGGGCGCTTTTTGCGTTTCGGCCCGCCGCCCTTGCGCCGGCGGGCGCGGCGTGGTATACTGATACTCGCAAAGCCTTGTAACGGAGGTCGTTCTATGGGCAAACTCTGGAGCCTTGGCTGCCGGATCTACCAACGGTATGAAGAGGCCATCGTCTACCTTGTTTTTGGGGTGCTGGCCACAGCGGTCAACATCCTGATCTACGGGATCTGCGCCGGGCCGCTTGCCATGAGCACCTTCTGGTCCACCTCGGTGGCCTGGGTCCTTTCGGTACTTTTTGCTTACGGGACCAACCGCACCTGGGTGTTCAAGAGCAAGAGCCGGGGCGCCGCCGCCTGGAAGGAGTTTTTTTTGTTCGTGGGCTGCCGGGTTTTCACCTACTTTACCGATGTGGGGTTTATGTGGGCTGCCGTGGATCTGTGCGGCGCCCGGTTCGTGCCGGTGCGGTATATGCTGCTTTGGGAACTGGCCGCCAAGTTCGCCAGCAATGTGATCGTGGTGGTCCTCAACTATATTTTTTCCAAACTCATCATCTTCAAGAAAAAGAAATCCTGAAACGGAGGGTACAGACATGAACAAGAAAAGCAAAGGGTTCGCGTTCCGGCTGGTGGGCCTGATCCTGGGGATCGTGGGCATCAGCGTGTCAGCGGTGGCGGTGGTGTTTTCCGCCATCGGGCTGTACCAGTCCCGGCGCTGCAAAAAATGCAAGATCGATACCGGGGTGTAAAACAAGAGTTCACGCGGGGGCGCGTTTGCGGGCTGTAAGGCTGCAAACGCGCCCCCGTTCTTTCCGGAACGGGGCATACGGCGGCGGGCTTTTCCATAAGCTGGAACAGGGCCGCCCTTGTATTGCCGGCCCGAAGGAGGAACACTGGTATGTGGATGCCGCTTGCCATGGCCCTGCTGGCCGGGCTCTCCACCGGGGCAGGGGGCCTGATCCCGCTGTTTTTGCCCGCGTCCGACCGGCTCATGGCCGCTTCGATGGGATTTGCCGGCGGGGTGATGCTCACCGTATCCCTGGCGGATCTGTTACCCGGCGCGCTGGCCTGGTACCGGCAGATATTGCCGCCGCTGCCCGCCGCGCTGGCGCTGGTCAGCCTGCTCTGTATGGGGATGGGGCTGGCCGCCCTGCTGGGCCGCCTGCTGCCGGAAGTCCCCGCGCCCCGCGCCGGTATGCCTGCCGGCCGGGCCGCCGCGCTGCGGGGCGCCATGGCCGCCGGGCTGGCCCTGGTGCTGCACAATCTGCCCGAAGGGCTGCTGACCCTTTTTGCCGGAGTGGCCGACCCGAAACTGGGGCTGCGCATGGCGCTGGCCATTGCGCTGCACAACCTGCCGGAAGGGGTGGCGGTGGCGGCCCCGCTCTACTGTGCCACCGGCAAGCGGGGCCGCAGCGCGCTGGCCGCGCTGGCCAGCGGCCTGGCCGAGCCGGTGGGCGCGGTACTGGCCTTCGGGCTGCTTTACGGCCGGCTGAGCCCGGGTTTTCTCAGCGGGCTGCTGGTGCTGGTGGCCGGGATCATGTGCTGGGTCAGCGCGGCTGAACTGATCCCCGGCGGCCTGACCGCCGGCCGGGGCGCGGCGGTGGGCGGCCTGGCCGGCGGGATCTGCCTGATGTTGGCGGGAATTGCTTGTTTGGGCTGAAGGTGGTATAATAAACCCTGTGTAACCTGCTTTGCGGCCCCCGGCGGGCGGCCGCGAAACATGCGAAAGGGGGCGGCAGTCCATGCGGCTGGGGATCGGTTTGACGGCAGCGGCGGCGACGCTTTGCCTGCTGGCGGGCTGCAGCCTGTCCACCGCCACCCCTTCGGTGGAGGAACTGCTGCGGGCGCCGCAGCTTTCGGGGCAGCACAGCCAGGTGCAGAAGGCGCTGGACAGTTATCTGGGGGAGAGCGCCCAGCTCAAATACCCCACCAGCGGTCAGGGACTCTCCCCCTTTGTGTTCGGCGATCTGGACGGGGACGGCGTGCAGGACGCGGCGGTGCTTTACACCAGCGCCGCCAAGGGCCAGAACGTGCATGTGGCGATTCTGGAACAGGCCGATTCCGGCTGGACCGTTACCCAGGAGCAGGAGGGCCTCTCCACCGAGGTGGACAGCGTCAGCCTGGCCAGCTTGCAGGAGGGCAGCAGTGCCCAACAGCTGGTGGTGGGCTATGCCAGCCCCCAGGGCGACCAGTATCTGGCGGTCTACGATTATCAGGACAGTACCCTGAACTGCGTGCTGCAGGAAGCCTATTCCCGCTATCTGGTGGCGGATATCACCGGCCGCGGGGTGGAGGATCTGGTGGTGGTGGCTCCGGTGGCCGAGGGCGGCCTGCGGCTCAAGCTGCTCACCGCCGGGCCGGACGGGTTCACCATCGGGCAGGAACTTCTCACCGATACCCGCTTTGTGGACTGCGCCGCCCTGCAGATCAGCCGCGGCTCGGACGGCGGGCATTATCTTGTGATGGACGGGCTGGTGGGTTCTTCCGGTTCGTATATGGCCAGCTGCCTGTTCCGGTGCGATGAGGCGGGCCGTCAGCTGGAACCGGTGCCCGAACCGGGCGGCGTGGACCTGTACAACGCCAGCCTCCGGTACTACGGTAGCCTGTACAGCATGGACGTAAATGGCGACGGCACCGTGGAGATCCCCACCCAGGCCCAGGACGATTCGCTGGGGGTCACCAGCCTGCTGCAGGAACACCGGCTGAGCTTCGTGGTCTGGAACGCCTACTCCGGCTCCCGGGCCTGGCAGGTCAGTTTCGGGGTGTTGGATGAGGAGTACGGCTACTATCTGCCGGTTCCCTTCGGGCTGCAGGGGGAGATATCGCTGTGCGACAGCGGCGCCGACGGCTGGGAGATCCGGGATCTGACCGGGGATACGCTGTATCTGCGGGTGCGGGTGGCCCCGCTGACCACCAGCCTGGTGGGCTATACCCGCATTGCCACCATAGGCTCCCAGCAGGTGGGCGCCCGGCTGGGGCCGGAGACCAAGATGTTCAATCTGGACAGTCTGAGCAAACGAACTCTGGTGCTGTAAGCGCCTTTTTGTGGTAAATCGCGCCGCCCGCGGGCGGTAAAGGAGGTCCAAACCCTATGAAACGTGTACTGGTAGTGGAAGACGAGACCAGCATCCGGGAGCTGGTCGCCCTCAACCTGCGCATGGCGGGGTACGAGGTGCTGGAGGCCCCCACCGCCGAGCGCGGGCTGGAACTGCTCAGCGCTCAGCGCTGCGACGCGGCGGTGCTGGATGTGATGCTGCCCGGAATGAACGGCTTTTCCCTGTGCGAGACCATCCGCCGGGACGATCCGGCCATCGGCATTATCATCCTGAGCGCGAAAGGCCTGGAATCGGATAAGATCCGGGGCCTGTCCATCGGGGCCGACGACTATATGACCAAACCCTTCAGCGTGTCGGAACTGCTGGCCCGCATCGAGGCGCTCTGCCGCCGGGTGGCCCGGGCCGGCGCCGCGCCTGCCGACAGCGCCCCGCCCGAGACAAGGCTGGTCAGCGGCAGTTTCGTGCTGGACGAAAAGGCCCGCATCCTGTATAAGGACGGCGCGCCCATTGACCTGACCCAGGTGGAGTTTCAGATCATGGAACTGTTCTTCCAGAATCCCGGCACCGCCCTGGTGCGGGAAAAGATCCTGGAAGGAGTATGGGGAGAAAACTACTACGGCGATGTGAAGATCGTGGACGTGAACATCCGCCGCCTTCGCATGAAGATCGAGGACGAGCCTTCCCAGCCCAAGCATATCCTCACCGTATGGGGCTACGGATACCGCTGGAACGGCTGACCGCTCCGCTGACTTTGCGCCGGAAAGGAGGCCGCCATGAACAGTATCACCAAACGCTGGCTCACCGGCAGCCTTCTGGTCACGCTGGTGGCGCTGGTGCTGGCCGAAGCGGTGTTTCTGGTGGCCAACCGCCAAAGTTACTACAGCGGCGTGGAGCAGGCCATCCTGAGCCGGTTCTCCAGCATCTCCGGCCAGCTGAAGATGAACGTGGGCCCCACCGCCGCCGCCACCGCCCAGGCCCGCAGCCTGGCGCTGCGCCGGATGGTGGAGCAGTTCGACGCCAAGGACAAGTTTGAATTTATGCTGCTGGACGCGGACGGCGAACTTATCGCCACCTCCAGTGGGTATCTGCCGGCCGAAAAGGAAAAGGGCTGGCGTGAAGAACTGGAGGCCGCGGTGGAGGCCGGCGGCACCGCCCGGCGCATCTATACCTCCGCCGCGGGAGAGCGGGTGCTGGCCATCACCATGCTTACCCCTTACGCGGCCGAGGATGTGGCCGCGCTGCGCATGTCCACCAGCCTGGAACTGGTGGACGACGCCCTCACCCAGAACGCGGTCATCAGCCTGGCGCTGATCGCCGTGATTCTGGCGTTCAGCTTGTGGTCAGGGCTGTTTTTCGTGCGGTCCATCGTCAATCCGCTGGGCCAGGTGGAGAACATCGCCGCCCGGATCGCCCGGGGGGATCTGAGCGCCCGCCTGCCCGAGACCGAGGACAAGAACGACGAGATCGGCCGCCTGTGCGCCACCATCAACCAGATGGCTGAGGACCTGAGCAAGACCGAAAAGCTGAAAAACGATTTTATCTCCTCGGTCAGCCATGAACTGCGCACCCCGCTCACCAGCATCCGGGGCTGGGTGGAGACCATCGCCCAGATCCGCGACCCGGAGGACGAGAACTACCGCAAGGGCATCGCCATCATCGGCCGGGAGACCGACCGGCTCTACGATATGGTGGAGGAATTGCTGGACTTTTCCCGGATGCAGAACGGCATCAGGATGGAACTGGAGCCGCTGGACCTGGTGGCGGAACTCACTGACGCGGCCCTCTTTGTGGAAGCCCGCATCCGGCAGGAAGGGATGCGGCTGATCTATGAAGAGCCGGACCTGCCCCTGCCCATCCTGGGGGACGCGGGCCGGCTGCGGCAGGTGTTCATCAACGTGCTGGACAATGCCATCAAGTACTCCTCGCCGGGCGGGGCCATCACGCTGGACCTGCTGGACGACGGGGAGAACGCCTATGTGCTTATCCGGGACGAGGGCCGCGGCATCGACCCGGAAGATCTGGAAAACGTAAAACTGAAATTCTTCAAGGGAAAGGGCGCGGTGCGCGGCAGCGGCATCGGCCTTGCGGTGGTGGATGAGATCATCACCGCCATGGACGGCACGGTGGACATCGACTCCGAACCGGGAAAAGGCACCACCGTCAAGATCCGTCTGCCCCTGTACATACCCGGCCACGTTCAGCCGGACCCCTGATCCCCTGTTTTGCTGCCCGTATCGCGGCCAGCGCCGGGCCGGAAACCCCGCGGCGCGCCGGCGGCCGGTCCGGCCGCCCCGAAAGGAGAATCCATGCCTACCCAACAGACCCCGAAAGAACGCTTCAAGACCAGCGTGGGCGGCCAGGCCCTCATGGAGGGCATCATGATGCGCGGCCCGGAAAAGATCTGCGTGGCCGTGCGCAAGCCCGACGGCGTGATCGACCTGAGCTACGATACCGTGCGCCACCACGCCTGGGCCCGCATCCCCTTTGTGCGGGGGGTGCTGGCCATGGTGGAGAATATGGTGCTGGGCTACCGGTACCTGATGCACTCCGCCGAACTGAGTATGACCGAGGAGGAACAGCAGGCGGAAAAATCCCGCTTTGACGCCTGGCTGGAGGCCCATGCCGGCGAAAAACTCCAGTCGGTCATCATGGCGCTGGCGGCGCTGGCCGGCGGTGCGCTGGCCATCCTGCTGTTTCTGGTGCTGCCCACCCTGCTCACCGGTCTGCTGGCCAGGGTGCTGCCGCTGGACGGTTTCCGCGCTTTGCTGGAGGGCATCTTCAAGATGATCATTTTTCTCAGCTACATGTACCTGTGCAGCCGCATGAAGGAGATCCACCGGTTGTTCCAGTACCACGGGGCCGAGCACAAGACCATCGCCTGCTACGAGGCCGGTCTGCCGCTTACGGTGGAGAACATCCGCCCCTGCCGGCGGTTCCATCCCCGGTGCGGCACCAGTTTCATCTTTCTGGTGATCCTGATCAGCATCCTGGTGTCCAGCGTGCTGCCCTGGCCCAGCACCGCTTTGCGGGTGGTGTACAAGCTGCTGCTGCTGCCGGTGGTCATGGGCATCAGCTACGAGCTCATCAAACTGGCGGGCCGGTACAACAACCTGTTCACCCGTATCGTCAGCGCGCCGGGGCTGTGGCTCCAGCGGCTGACCACCTTTGAGCCGGACGATTCCATGATCGAGGTGGCCATTGCCGCCGTGACCCCCGTGCTGCCGGACAAGCCGGAGGACGGGCTGTGGTGACCGGCCCCTCCCCTCGCCAAACACTGGCGGCGCTGACCGAACGCCTGGCCCGGGCCGGCTGCCCCGACCCGGCTTTCGACGCGGCCTGGCTGCTGCGCTTTGTCACCGGCCGGGACCCCCGGTTGGACGACGCCCCCCTCTCAAAAAGCGAGGCCGCCCGGCTGGAGGAGATGGCGGAACGCCGGGCCGCCCGTGTCCCGCTGCAATATCTGGCGGGGCGCTGGCCCTTTTTGAATATGGAGCTGGCGGTGGGGCCGGGGGTGCTGATCCCGCGGGCGGATACCGAAGTGGTCTGCGAGGCCGCCGCCGCCCAGGTGCGGGGTCTGGCTGCTCCCCGTGTGCTGGACCTGTGCGCCGGCACCGGCGCGCTGGGCCTGGGGGTGCGCAGCCTGGTGCCGGCCGCCCGGGTCACCCTGCTGGAAAAGAGCCCCGAGGCCTTTGAATACCTGCGCCGCAACTGCGCCGAACAAACCGCCGCCCGCCCGGGCCCGGCCCCCGTGCCGGTGCGGGGGGATGTGTTCACCTGGCAGGACACCTTGCCGGATGACCAGCTGGACCTGATCGTCTCCAACCCGCCCTATCTGACCGGCGCGGAGATGGACGCCCTTCAGCCGGAGGTGACCTTCGAGCCGGCCATGGCCCTGGCCGCCGGCACCGACGGGCTGGACTTCTACCGCCACATCGCCGCTGCCTACCGGCGTCCGCTGCGCGGCGGCGGCTGGCTGGTGCTGGAGATCGGCTGGCGGCAGGACGAGGCTGTGCGGGCGCTGCTGGCCGCCCACGGCTGGACGGAGATCGGCGGCCAACAGGACTATGGGGGGAATGCCCGGGTGGTCTGGGCAAAAAAAACGCAAAATAGAAACAACTTATGGTTGTAATTCCCCGGGAAATCGGGTATACTATAGATATGGGCCGCCCCGGCGGCCCCGGCAACACAATTCCCGCCCGCGGGCGGATTCAAAGGAGCTGCAAGGATATGGCTGAAAAGAAGAACACACCTTCCCCGGAAAAAAAGCAGGGCGGCGACAAGAAGGCCGCGCTGGAGACCGCGCTGGCGCAGATCGAAAAGCAGTTCGGCAAGGGCGCCGTCATGAAACTGGGGGCCAACGTGGCCATGCAGGTGGACGCCATCTCCACCGGCAGCCTTTCGCTGGATCTGGCGCTGGGGGTGGGCGGCATGCCCCGCGGCCGCGTGATCGAGATCTACGGGCCGGAATCCAGCGGCAAGACCACCCTGGCGCTGCACGTGCTGGCCGAGGCCCAGAAGGCCGGCGGCGAGGTGGCCTTTATCGACGTGGAGCACGCCCTGGACCCGGTGTACGCCCGGGCGCTGGGAGTGGATATCGACAGCCTGCTGGTCAGCCAGCCGGACACCGGCGAGCAGGCGCTGGAGATCTGTGAGGCGCTGGTGCGCTCCGGCGCGATCGACGCCATCGTCATCGACTCGGTGGCCGCCATGGTGCCCCGCGCCGAGATCGAGGGCGAGATGGGGGATTCCCACGTGGGCCTGCAGGCCCGTCTGATGAGCCAGGCGCTGCGCAAGCTCACCGGCGTCATCGGCAAAACCAACACGGTGGCCATCTTCATCAACCAGCTGCGTGAAAAGGTGGGCGTGGTCTACGGAAACCCGGAGGTCACCGCCGGCGGCCGGGCGCTGAAATACTACTCCAGCGTGCGGATCGACGTGCGCCGCATCGAGGGCCTCAAGGACGCCAGCGGCCAGTTCATCGGCAACCGCACCCGGGCCAAGGTGGTCAAGAACAAGGTGGCGCCTCCCTTCAAAGAGGCCGAGTTTGACATCATGTTCGGCGAGGGCATCTCCAAGACCGGCGAGGTGCTGGACCTGGCGGTGCGGCTGGGCATCATCCAGAAGAGCGGCGCCTGGTTCAGTTACGGCGACACCCGCCTGGGCCAGGGCCGCGACAACGTGAAGGTCTACCTGAAGGAGCACCCCGACTTCATGGCCGAGGTGGAGGGCCTTGTGCGCGCCAACGCCGACAAGCTGCTGGCTGCCGGCAAGAAGGGCAAGATCGAGCCGGTCACCGTGCCCGCGCCCGCCGCCACCGCGCCGCTTCCCTCCGACGCGGTTGCCCGCGCCAAAGAAGCCGATCTGGATATCATGGTGGAGGACTAAATGCGCATCACCGCCATCCAGACCACCCGGCGGGGCCGGTCCGCCCTGTTCGGGGAGGAGGGCTTTCTCTTTTCGCTGGACAGCGAGACATTCTTTGCCCGCTCTATCCGGGAGGGGGATTGTTTTTCCCCCGAAGAACTGGCTGAACTGCGGGCCGCCAGCGACACCCGCAAGGCCTGCGACAAGGCGCTGCGCTGTTTGTCGGTGCGGCTGTGGGCCGCGGGGGAGCTGTACCAGCGGCTCTGCCGGGACTTTGACGAGCATTCCGCCGCCGCGGCGGTGGCCAAGATGCAGCAGCTGGACCTGCTGGACGACCCTTCTTTCGCCCGGCAGAAGGCGGCCTGGATGGCCCGCCGCAACAAAAGCCCCCGGGAGATCCGGATGCAGCTGAGCCGCTGCGGGGTGGATGAGGGCATCATCGAGGATACGCTGGCGGAACTGTTTGAGGAAAACGGGGAGGAACTGTCCCCGGCCCGGCAGGCCATTCTCCGCCTGCTGGAACGGCCCTACGCCGCCCGCCTGGCCGCCGGTGAGACCGACAAGGTCAAGGCGGCCCTGGCACGGCGGGGCTTTACCCATGAGGACATCCGGGCGGCGCTGGCCGCCTGGGAAGAGCGGCGGGAGGAGTAATCCCGCGCGCAAAGACAAACCGGCGCCGCACCGCCCCGCGGGGGGCGGCGCGGTGTCGCCGTACACGGAGGTACTTATGAAAATCGCTGTGATCTCGCTGGGCTGCCCGAAAAACCAGGTGGACGCGGATGTGTTCTGCCACAGCCTGCTGCGGGCGGGCCACACCACCGTGGCCGAGCCCCGGGAAGCCGACGCGGTCATCGTCAATACCTGCGGCTTTATCGAGAGCGCCAAGGCCGAGGCCATCGAGACCATTCTCACTGTCTGCTCCTACAAAGCGGAGAATCCGGCCCTCAAGGTGATCGTTACCGGCTGCCTGGCCGAGCGGTATCGCCAGCAGATCCGCCGGGAGATGCCGGAGGTGGACGCGGTGGTGGGCATCGGCTCCAACGCGGCGCTGCCCGCCATTCTGGAACGGGTGGCCGGCGGCGAGCCGGTGGAGAGCTACGGCCTCAAGACCGCCCTGGCGCTGGGCGGCGCCCGGGTGATCTCCACCCCCCGGCACTACGCCTATCTCAAGATCGCCGAGGGCTGCAACAACCGCTGCCACTACTGCGCCATCCCCCTGATCCGGGGCCCGCTGCGCAGCCGCCCGCTGGAGGATTGCCTGGCCGAGGCCCGCTGGCTGGCGGGGGAGGGGGTCAAAGAACTGATCGTGGTGGCCCAGGACCCCACTGCCTACGGGGACGATCTGGGAAAAAACCAGATCTGTGAACTGCTGCGGGGGCTCAACGCCATCGAAGGCCTGGTCTGGATCCGGCTGCTCTACGCCTATCCGGAGAGGATCACCGACGAGTTTATTCAGACACTGGCCTCCTGTGACAAGGTGGTCAACTACCTGGACCTGCCCATCCAGCACTGCAGCGACGAAATTTTGAAGAATATGAACCGCAAGGGCGGCCGGGCCGCGGTGGACAGCGCCATTGCCCGGCTGCGGGCGGCCATCCCGGACATCGTGCTGCGCACCACCCTGATCGCGGGTTTCCCCGGCGAAACACTGGCACAGTTTGAGGAACTGTGCCAGTTCGTACATGACGTGCGGTTTGACCGGCTGGGCTGCTTTGCCTACAGCGCCGAGGAGAACACGGTGGCCGCTTCCATGCCCGGCCAGATCGACGAGGCGGAAAAGCAGCGCCGGGCCGACCGGATCATGGAGATCCAGGGCCGCATCATGGGGGAAAAGCAGGCCGCCCGGGTAGGCCAGACGGTGCGGGTGATCTGCGACGGGGTGGACGAGGAGACCGGCCTGTACCTCTGCCGCAGCGCCGCCGACGCCCCCGAGATCGACGGAAATGTCTGCGTTTTGAGCGAGATGCCCCTTTACCCCGGCGAATTTTATGATATACTCATAGAAGAGAGCGACCTGTACGATCTGTACGGTGTGCCGGCCGCTTGCGCCGAGTGATCTGCCGCGCCCGGGCCCTCCCGGGCGGTTTCTATAGAAGGAGCGTTTCCCCATGAATCTTCCCAACAAACTCACCCTGCTGCGCATCTTGCTGGTGCCGGTGTTTATGCTGTTCGCCAACGGGGTGCTGCTGGCCTACCAGCCGGCGGGGTATTTTTTGGCCGGGGCTGTGTTCGCCGTGGCGAGTTTCACCGATTTCCTGGACGGGTATCTGGCCCGCCGCTGGCGTCTGGTCACCGATTTCGGCAAATTTGCCGATCCCCTGGCCGACAAGCTGCTCACCACCACCGCCTTCCTCTATATGATGAAGGACGGGGTATGCAGCCCGGTGGTACTCACCCTGATTCTGGCGCGGGAGTTCGCGGTGTCCGGGGTACGGATGGTCGCCGCCAGCGCTCCCGGCGGGCGGGTCATAGCCGCCAACTGGTGGGGCAAGATCAAAACCGTGCTGCAGATGGTCACCATACTGGTCTACTACTTCGGGCTGGGCGCGCTGAGCGTAGGCGGCAGCCTGGCGGCCAACCAGATCTTTTATCTGGTCAGCCAGGGCCTGTGCTGGCTGGTGGCGCTGGTCACCGTGCTCAGCGGCGTGCAGTACATCTGGCAGAACCGCCAGTTTATCAATACCGCCAAATGAACCGCCTTCAGGCTTGACTTGCCCGGCGGCGGCCCGTATAATAAAAACACATACGAAAAATGCGTCTGATCGGGCAGAGTACCCGGCAAGCGACCACAGAGAGAGGGGGCCATGGGCTGCAAGCCCCCTTGGGCAGGCTGCCGCGGGAAGTGCGCCCGGGAGCACGGAGGGTGAACGCCCGTTTTGGGCCCGGTAATCCTCTGCGGATCGCCCCGTTACCGGCGGCAATAAGTAAACAATGCGGAGTGGAACCGCGGCTGTTCGCCGCCTCCGTCTGCCCGAAAGGGCAGACGGAGGCGGCGTTTTTGGTTTTGCGGGCCCGCCCCGCCCGAAGAAAAAGGAGCGTGCAAAACGTGAAGATCTTCAACACCCTCACCCGCACCAAGGAGGAGTTCGTTCCCCAGACCCCCGGCGAATACCGGATCTATGTGTGCGGCCCCACCGTCTACAACTATATCCACATCGGCAACGCCCGGCCGCTGGTGGTGTTCGACACCCTGCGCCGGTATCTGGAATACCGGGGCAACAAGGTGATCTATGTGTCCAACATCACCGACATCGACGACAAACTCATCAAAAAAGGCCAGGAGGAGGGCACCACCATGCAGGAGGTGGCCCGCCGCTTTGAGGCCGAGTACAAGAAGGACGCGGCCGGTCTGAACGCCCTACCGCCCACCGTGCAGCCCCGCGCCACCGAGCACATCCCCCAGATCCTGGACATTGTGGCGGATATCCTGGACAAGGGATACGGCTACGTGGCCCGCAATGGGGACGTGTATTTCCGCGCCCGCAAGTTCAGGGACTACGGCAAACTCAGCCACCTGAACCTGGAGGACCTGGAGAGCGGCAACCGGGAACTGCGCAGCCAGATGGACGACGATTTGAAGGAAGACCCGGCGGACTTTGCCGTCTGGAAGGCCGCCAAGCCCGGCGAGCCCGCCTGGCCCAGCCCCTATGGCCCGGGCCGCCCCGGCTGGCACATCGAGTGCAGCGCCATGGCCCGCACCCATCTGGGCAAGACCATCGACCTCCACTGCGGCGGCCAGGATCTGATCTTCCCTCACCATGAGAACGAGATCGCCCAGTCCGAGTGCGCCAACGGCTGCGAGTTCAGCCGCTATTGGATGCACAACGGTTTCCTGAACATCGACAACCGCAAGATGAGCAAGAGCGCCGGCAACTTCTTCACCGTGCGGGAGATCGCGGACAAATACGGCTACGAGCCCATCCGCTACTTTATGCTCAGCGCCGGCTACCGGATGCCGCTGAACTACACGGTGGAGTTGATCGAGAGCTGCAAGAGCAGCCTGGAGCGGCTGTACACCTGCCGGGACAACCTGGACTTTTTGCTCAAAAACGCGCCGGCCGAAGGGGACGAGACCCTGGTGGAAAAGGCTGCCGCCGTGCGGGAGAAGTTCAACGCCGCCATGGACGACGACCTGAACACCCCCGACGCCCTGGCCGCCCTGTTCGACTTTGTGCGCCAGATCAACACCCTGGCCCCCGCCGCGTCCAAGGGCGCGCTGGAGCAGGCCGCCCAGACATTTGACGAACTGACCGGGGTGCTGGGGTTGCTGTACAACCGCAAGAAGGAGGACGAAGTGCCCGCCGACGTTGCCGCCCTGGTGGAACAGCGGGCTGCCGCCAAGAAGGCCAAGGACTGGGCCGCCGCCGACGCGCTGCGAGCCCGGATCACCGCCCTGGGCTGGGTGGTGGAGGACACGCCCCAGGGGCCGAAGGTCAGCCGGGCCTGACCGATATGTGCGTGTACGGCGCACACCTGGAGAAATTTGCCGTGGTAAAGTGAAAAAATCCCGTGGAAATGCTGATTGACAACAGCCTGTCCATCGGCGTATACTACAGCCAGAACAGCAAGGGCGCTGAGGGGCCGACCTCAGCGCCCTTGCTGTTCGTTATTCTTCGGGCTTTTTCGCGCAGCGAAAGGCCCGGGCCTCGTTCGGCCCGAGGCGCCGGATGCGCCGGCCGCCCTTTTCTCCTTGGGGCGGCGCGTATCCCCATTCATGACCCGGACGGCCGCGGGCGGGCGCCGGCAAGCGCGCCTGCCCGGACCGGCTTTCCGGGCATAGCGAGGGAGGAAATGTGTATGTACAATTCTGCGGACGTATTGTAGACCCTCTGGGGCGCCGCGATGGTATTCTTTATGCAGGCGGGCTTTTCGCTCTGCGAAGCCGGCCTGACCCGCGCCAAAAACACCGGCAATATCCTGATGAAAAACCTCATGGACTTTTGTATCGGCACCCCGCTGTACTGGCTGGTGGGCTTCGGGCTGATGTTCGGGGGTGCGGGCGCCTTTGTGGGCGGCTTTGACCCGCTGATCCGGGGCAGCTACGATTTTGGCACCCTGCCGCTGTGGTGCTATGTGATCTTCCAGACGGTGTTCTGCGCCACCGACGCCACCATCGTGTCCGGCTCGATGGCCGAGCGCACCAATTTCAAGGCCTACTGCCTCTACAGCGCCCTGATCTCGATGGTGGTCTATCCCATCTCCGGCCACTGGATCTGGGGCGGCGGCTGGCTGTCCGGACTGGGCTTCCATGACTTTGCGGGCAGCACCGCCGTACACATGGTGGGCGGCATCACCGCCTGCATCGGCGCCGCGCTGCTGGGCCCCCGTATCGGCAAGTATGACAAGAACGGCAAGCCCCGGGCCATCCCCGGCCACAATCTGACCGCGCTGGCCACCGGCGTATTCATCCTTTGGTTCTGCTGGTTCGGCTTCAACGGCGCCAGCACCGTGAGCCTCTCCACCGACGAGAGCATGCTCAGCGCGTCCCTGATCTTCATGAACACCAACATGGCTGCCGCCGTGGCCACCTGCGCCACCATGCTCTTTACCTGGGTGCGGTATAAAAAGCCCGACGTGTCCATGACTTTCAACGGCACCCTGGCGGGCCTGGTGGCCATCACCGCCGGCTGCGATGTGGTCAGCCCGGTGGGCGCCTTCTTCATCGGCCTGGCCGCCGGCATCCTGGTGGTGCTGTCGGTGGAGTTCTTTGACAAGGTGGTCAAGATCGACGACCCGGTGGGCGCGGTGTCGGTACACGGCGTCTGCGGCGCCTTCGGTACCCTCTGTGTGGGCCTGTTCGCTACCGACGGCGGCCTCTTCTACGGCGGCGCGGGTATGCTGCTGACCCAGCTGGTCGGCGTTGCGTCGGTGGCGGTATGGGTCATTGTGACCATGACCATCATCTTCAAGGTGATCGACAAGCTGGTGGGCCTGCGGGTACCCGCCGAGGTGGAGATCGACGGCCTGGCCAGCGCCTATTCCGGGTTCGCGGTGTCGGATGTGTCCGCCGCGCTGGACGTGAACGAAAACACCGATCTGGGCGAGGACGAGTACGAGAAAGCCACCCAGAGCCAGCAGACCGCCGCCGTGCCGGTGGTCCGCACCGAGCCGGTGGACGCGGACGCGGCGACCGGTATGTACAAGGTGACCATCATCGCCCGGCTGTCCCGGTTCGATGAACTCAAGACCGCCATGAACCAGCTGGGGGTCACCGGCATGACCGTGACCCAGGTGATGGGCTGCGGCATCCAGCGGGGCGCCGGCGAATACTACCGCGGCGTCGAGATGGACGCCACCCTGCTGCCCAAGATCAAGGTGGAGATCGTGGTCAGCAGCATCCCGGTGGACGCGGTGATCGAAACGGCCAAAAAGGCATTGTACACCGGCCACGTGGGCGACGGCAAGATCTTTGTCTACGGGGTGCAGCGGGTGGTCAAGGTCCGCACCGGCGAGGAGGACTTCGCCGCGCTGCAGGATGTGGAATGACCGGTTTTATGTTCCATACTTCTTCTTGCTATCTTCTCTTTTGCCGGCAACAGCTTCCCCGGGGTTTTCTTCCTTTTTCTTTCCCTGCGGGCGGCTTTGACCGGGCGGGCGTTTTCCCTTTTCAGGGAAAGCGTCCGCTTTTTTGTGCCCGGACGCAATAGCCGGCGCGCCCGATTCGTATGCGGTTTAAGAAAGTTTCACAGCCTTTTCGCCGGAATACGGGCCGATCCGCCTGTACCCGGTTGCCGGTTTGTGGTATACTTGTCCCAGTTGTGCAAACTGTGAGGTGCATCATGGAACAACGCAGATCCAACATTTTCTGGCCGCTGGCGGCGGTGTTGGCGGCGGCGGTGCTTGTGCGGGCGGCGCTGGTCGTGCTTACCGAAGGCTACAGCTACGATATGAGCTGTTTTAACGCCTGGGCCCTCCGGATGGCTGAGGTCGGGCCCCGGAATTTCTACGCGGAGGATTATTTTGCGGATTATCCCCCTCTGTATATGCTGTTGCTGGGCATTCCCGGCCTGGTGATCCGGGCGCTGGGCCTGGATGTGAACGGCGGCGCGGCGCGGCTGCTGCTCTGCGCGCTGCCCATCGCGGCGGACGGGGCGCTGGTCTGGCTGGTGTATACCATCGGCAGCGGCTGCCGCTACAACAAGCGGGTGGCGCTGCGTGCGGCGGCGTTTCTGGCCTTCTGCCCGCCGCTGATTTTTGACACCGCCGTATGGAAACAGATCGACGGATTGTTTGTGCTGCCGCTGGCGCTGGCTTTCTGGCTGCTGAGCCGGCGGCGGTATCTGCCGGCGGCCCTGGCCTGGGGATTCGCGCTGGCCATCAAACCCCAGGCGCTGCTGCTGGGGCCGGTGCTGGCGGTCTGCTTTCTGCAGCCGGCGGTGCTGCCGGGCCCCGGCCAGCCCAAGGACGCTTCGGCCCGGCTGCGGGCGCTGGGCCGCACCGCCCTGGGCACGCTGGCAGCTCTGCTGCCCACACTGGCGGCCGGCCTGATTTGCGGCAAAAGCCCGGTATGGCTGGCGCAGAAATATTTCGACACATCCCAAAGCTATCCTTACGCCACGGTGAACGGTTTCAACCTGTGGGCGGCGCTGGGCGGAAACTGGGTCGACCAGAGCGCGCGGCTGGGCCCGCTGACCTGGCAGCAGTGGGGCACGCTGGGCATCGTGCTGGTCACCCTGGGGCTGCTGTGGCTGGCCGGGCAGGCCGCCCGGCGGGGACATCTCTGCCCGCTGACCCTGGCGGCGGTCTACGCGGCGGGGATCTTCACGGTGGCGCATCGAATGCACGAGCGGTATCTGATCCCGGCGGTGCTGCTGGCGGTGGCCGCCAGCGCCAAATGGGGCGACCGGCGGCTGCTGGGGGCGGCGGCGGGCCTGTCGCTGACCAGCCTGCTCAATCTGGCGATCGTGTATTCCAGCGTGGGCACCGCCGACGAATTTCTCACCAGCGCGCAGGCGGTGCTGCTGGTCCGGTTCACCGGCCTGGCCGAGACGGTCTGCTTCGCGCTGCTGGCCCTGTCGGCCGGGCGGCTGCTTCTCACCGGAAAGGTCTGCCAGATCCACATGCGCCCCCGGCGGGAGGTATGGGCTTCCCCCGCGCCGCAGCCGCCCTGGGCAAAATGGGAGTGGGGCGCCCTGGCCGGGCTGACGCTGGCCGCGCTGGCGCTGGGCCTTGTGTACCTGGGGGAGACAAGCGCCCCTGAAAACCCGCTGGACGCTTCCGGCACCACCGCCACCGAGACGGTCACGGTGGAGGGGCAGGCCGCTGCGTTCTGGCTGTATGCCGGCATTTCCACCGGCGGAAACCTGACGGTGACCGACGACGCCGGCCAGGTGCTGGTGCAGAAGGAACTGGGCCACGGCACCACCTTTCAGTGGAGCACCGACGCTGTATCGGTCACCGGCGAGGTGACCGTAACGGTGCAGAACGGCGCGATCATGGAGATCGCTTTCCGGGACGCGGCCGGCGCGCTGCTGCCGGTATCCGGCGGCGGAGCCCTGTGCGACGAGCAATCGCTGGTGCCAAAGACCATCAGCCAGCTCAACAGCATGTATTTTGATGAGATCTACCACGGCCGCACCGGTTACGAGATGCTGCACAAGATGAGCGTTTACGAGACCACCCACCCGCCACTGGGCAAGGTGTTCATTATGCTGGGCATCGCGGTGTTCGGCATGAACGGCTTTGGCTGGCGGGTGGCCGGGGCGCTGTTCGGGGCGGCAATGGTGCCGCTGTTCTATCTGCTGGGGCGGCGGCTGACCCGCCGGCCCTGGCTGGCGCTGGCGGGCGCGGCGCTGTTCGGGCTGGACTTTATGCGGTTCACCCAGAGCCGGATCGCCACCATCGACGTGTATGTGACCTTCTTCATCCTGCTGGGCGCGTACGGGATGCTCTGGTATGCCCAGACCGTGCTGCAAAAAGGGGTGCGGGCCGCGATCCTGCCCATGGCCCTCAGCGGGCTGGCTTTCGGGCTGGGCTGCGCCAGCAAGTGGACCGGGATCTACGCCGGCGCCGGGCTGGCGGTGGTGTATTTCTGGGTGCTGTACGCCCGCTGGCGGCAGCAGCAGCCGGGATTTGGCCGGGAGGCGGCGCTGGCCGTGGGCGGTGGCGTGGTGTTCTTTGTGGCGCTGCCGCTGGCCCTATATCTGGCCAGTTACCTGCCCTATCTGTGGCGGGATCCCTCGTTCGGTCTGGCCGATTGGTGGCAGTGCCAGGTATCCATGTACCGGTATCACAGCCAGCTGGTGGCCACCCATTCGTTTGAATCCCGCTGGTATACCTGGCCGCTGATGCTGCGCCCGGTGTGGTACTATATGGGCGGCGGCCTGCCCGAAGGCACCTATGCCAGCATCGCGGTGCTGGGCAATCCGGTGGTCTGGTGGGGCGGCCTGGCGGCCCTGATGGCGGTGGGCCGGCGCATTCTGTGCGGAAAAGGCAGCCGTTCCGGCGCGTTTGTGTGTGTGATGTTCCTGGCGCAGCTGCTGCCCTGGGTGCTGGTCACCCGCTGTACCTTCCTGTACCACTGTTTCCCCAGCCTGGGCTTTACCCTGCTGGCGCTGCTGCTCTGGCTGGCCCGGCTGGAACGCCGCCGCCCGGCTTTGGCCCACGGGATGACTATTGGGGTGGTGGCCCTGGCGGCGGTGCTTTTCGTTTGGTTCTATCCGGCGCTGGCGGGGGTGCCGGTCAGCGAAGGATGGGCCCGCAGCCTGCTCTGGATGCCCAGCTGGGGCTTCTATATCCTGCCGTAAAACAACAAACCGGCCGCCGCGCCGGGGAGCGGTTCTCCCCGGCGCGGCGGCCGGTGTTTTGTCGGTTACAGGCGAATATGGCGGGGGGTCCCATTGACAAAGATCGGGGCCAGTTCCGCCTGGATCAGCGGCCGGGCATATCGCTCAAAAGCTTCGTTCACATGGGTGCCGTCGGGTGCGATCCAGCCGGCCGGCACCGTCTTTTCCAGGTTGGCCACCTGGTCGATGTCCGCTGTGCCGGTCACGCACTGATAGGGCACATCGCTCAGCCGGCGCAGGGTCACCATCCGGCCGCTCTCGCCGCCGCGGGCGGCCTCCACCGCCGCCGCGCCCACCCGGTAGGCCTCGTCGATGTCGGTGCGGCTGGCCAGGTGGCTGGCGCACCGCTGCAGGGTGGACAGTTCGATCGCCCGGCTCTTGCAGCCCAGATTGCTCTGGATCAGATCGCTCAGGTACCGGCTGGTGCCGGACAGCATGCTCTTATGGCCAAAAGCGTCCAGCTGCCCGCCGCCGGATACCAGATCGCAGAGAAACACGCCGTCCCGGGTGCGCACCCCTTCGCTGGCGGCAATGATCACATTGGGTTTGCTGCGCTGCAATTCGTCCACCCGCCGCAAAAAGATCTCGGGCGAGAAGGGCACCTCCGGCAGCAGGATCATATCCGGGCCGTCGCAGTCCGGCCCGCAGGCGAGGCAGGCGGCCCCGGCCAGCCAGCCCGCGTGCCGGCCCATGATCTCGGCCACCGTCACGCTGCGCAGATCGTACACCGAGGAGTCGCAGATCACCTCTTTCATGATGGTGGCGATGTATTTGGCGGCGCTGCCGTAGCCGGGGGTGTGGTCGGTGTGCATCAGATCGTTGTCGATGGTCTTGGGCACCCCGATAAACCGGATGGGGCTGCCCGCCGCCCGGCCCCAGGCGCTGAGACGGGCGATGGTATCCATACTGTCGTTGCCGCCGATGTAGAGCACCGCCCGGATGTCGTACCGGTCAAACAGGGCGAACAGGGTGCGATAGGGGCTGTCGTCCACGGCGGGGTCGGGCAGTTTGTACCGGCAGCTGCCCAGGTAGCTGGAGGGGGTACGCAGCATGAGTTCCACGTCCAGCTTGTCCCCCAGCAGTTTGTCCAGTTCCACCACGCCGCCCTGCAAAAATCCCTGGATGCCGTACTTCATGCCGTATACCCGGGGCGCGCCCAGCGCCCTCGCGGCCTCGTACACACCCGCCAGGCTGGCGTTGATCACCGCCGTCGGCCCGCCGGACTGGCCCACCAGCACATTCCCGATCCCGTTCGTCATCATATCGTTACCCACTTTCCGCTTCGGATGCTTTATACTATAGACGGGAGGGCGGCTTTGCCCAGACCCGCCCTCTATTGTATCGGATTTCGGGCCGGGGTGCAATATCCGGTTGTTTTGCGGCGTATTTTGAGTAGAAAGCCCAAAAAAGAAGGAGGGAACCCGATGAAACGCACGATTCTTACAATGCTGGCGCTGCTTCTGGTCAGCTGTATGCTGGCCGGCTGCGGCGCCGCGTCCGCGAACGGTTCGGCGGGCGCGGTGGCCACCGCGCCCCAGGAAAGCTATGATGTGACCGAGCAGGCGAGCGGCGTGACCAGCGACGCCGCCGGCAGCCTGCTGCCGGATGAGGCTGCCGGCCGCAAGCTGGTGTATACCACCTCGCTGGATCTGGAGACCAAGACCTATCCCGACGCCCGCGATGCGCTGCTGGCGGCGCTGAGCAAGGCGGGCGGCTACGTGGAGAGCAACGAGGAGGGCGGCAGCGCCGAGCGGGGGACCCGCTGGTCCCGCATGACCCTTCGGGTGCCCGCCGACCGGTACGCGGCCTTCCTGACCGACGCTTCCGGGGTGGGCAATCTGGTGAACAAGCAGGAGCAGATGAGCGATATCACCGCCTCCTATGTGGACGTGCAGGCCCGGCTGGACAGCCTGGAGACCCAGCGCACCCGCCTGACCGAACTGATGGAGCAGGCGCAGAACCTGACCGATCTGCTGGAGATCCAGCAGCAGCTCAGCGAGGTGGAATACCAGATCGAGAGCTACACCGCCCAGATGCGGGCGATGGACGATCAGGTGGACTACTGCACGGTGGAGGTCTATCTGAACGAGGTGGACTCGCTGACCGTTGTGGAGCCCACATTCCTGGAGCGGATCGAGGAGGCTTTTGTCAGCAGCTGGGTGGATTTCGGCGACTTCTGCCAGAACCTGGCGGTGGCGCTGGTGTACTGGCTGCCTGCCCTGCTGGTGCTGGCGGTGATCCTG
>CASFJO010000077.1 GCA_949295035.1 uncultured Gemmiger sp. | reverse complement strand
GGCCCCGGCCGCCGAGTCGTAGGCGGCCATGTTCGGCGCGGCCGCGCCGCCGGACATCCCCAGACCGCCCAGGCCGTATCGCAGCACCGGGATGCCCACCAGCACCAGGCAGGCCGCCGCCGCCAGCACCCCTTTCCAGGCCCGCCGCGGGCTTGCGGCCACCCGCAGCCGGGGCGTTTCGGCCGCCGCTTCCATCGCCGCCCGGGTGCGGGCTTTCCAGCCGTCCGTGGCGGCCACCTTATTCATCGCGCTGCGGTACACGTCTTGCGGCCGGCTCATGGCATGTCCTCTCCTTTCAATTGATCTTTCAGCTTCGCCCGCGCCCGGCTCAGCTGGCTGAGCACCGTGTTCTGGCTGCGGCCCAGCAGGCGTGCGATCTCCACGGTGGAGTATCCCTCTATGTAGTGCAGGTACACCACCTGCCGATACTTCATCGGCAGGGCGGCCACCGCCGCCAGCACCCCGGTCTCCTCGGGGGTAAAGGCGGGCAGCGTCTCGTCCAGCCCTTCGGTGCGGCGCTGCCAGGCGCTGCGGAAATGGCTCTTGCAGCGGTTGATGGTGGCCCGCAGCAGCCAGGCCTTCTGATGTTCGGGGCTCTCGAAGGTGGGCTGGCGCTGCACCAGCGCCAGAAAAACGTCCTGAGCCATATCCTCGGCGTCGGCCATGTTCTTCACCAGCCCGAAGGCGGTGCGCACCACCATATCGCCGTAGTATTCCAGTGCCTGTTCGGGCGTGAGCACCCGGGCTGCAGTCTGGGTGCCGGGCCGTTTTTCCTGTAGGCTTCTGTCCTGCATACGCGCGGACCTCCCGGATTATTGCATCGTTGCGCGGCGTCTGGCCGCTTTTTCTTATTGTATCGGCTCGGCGCGGGAATTGCAATCCGTGCCCGCCGCCGCGGCGCATTTTTTGAAAAGGGGCTTGCGGGCAAAGCGGTTTTGGTTGTAGTATAAAAATGTATGGCGCGGCGCAGCCGCACCGGTCAAATCTGGAAGAGAAAAAGGGGGTTCCCTTGTATGGAACAATCCGAACGCACCGCGTTGCGGCGCGCGGCCGCCCGGCTGCGGCTGGACGTGCTGGAAGAGGTGTTCTCGGCGCAGTCCGGCCATCCGGGCGGCGCGCTGAGCAGCGCCGAGATCCTGACCTGGCTCTATCAGAAGGAGTTGAACATCCGCCCCGCCCAGCCCCGCTGGCCGGACCGGGACCGGTTCGTTTTGAGCAAGGGCCACAGCAGCCCCGGCCTGTACGCGGCGCTGGCCCGGCGCGGGTTCTTTGACCCGGCGCTGCTGCCCACCTTCCGCAAGAGCGGCTCGATCTTGCAGGGGCACCCCGACATGAAAAAATGCCCCGGCGTGGATATGACCAGCGGCAGCCTGGGCCAGGGGGTCAGCGCCGCCTGCGGCATGGCCCTGGCCGCCAGGCTGGACGGCGCGCCCTGGCGGGTGTACACCCTGCTGGGGGACGGTGAGGCGGAGGAAGGCCAGGTGTGGGAGGCCGCTATGTTCGCCGCCCACAAAAAGCTGGACAACCTGTGCTGGATCGTGGACTCCAACGGCCTGCAGATCGACGGCCGGGTGGAGGACGTGGCCGGCCCCGGCCCGCTGGACAAGAAGTTTGAGGGATTCGGTTTCCATGTGCTGAAGGTGGACGGCCACGACTTTGACGCGCTGGAGGCCGCCTTTGCCGCCGCCCGCGCCGAAAAAGGGCGCCCCACCGTGATCCTGGCCGCCACCGTCAAGGGCAAGGGGGTCAGCTTCATGGAGGATCAGGTGGGTTGGCACGGCAAGGCCCCGAACGCCGAGCAGTACGCCCTGGCAAAAGAGGAACTGGAGGCCGAACTGGCCCGCTGGGAGGTGGAGTGAATGGAACCGATCAAGGAAGCGACCCGGGTGAGTTTTGGCAAGGCGCTGGCCGAGCTGGCCCCCGAATACCCCGGCCTGGTGGTGCTGGACGCGGATCTGGCCGCGGCCACCCGCACCGACATCTTCGCGGCGGCCTGGCCCGACCGGTTCATCGACTGCGGAATCGCCGAGAGCAACATGATCGGGGTGGCGGCGGGCCTGGCGGCCGCCGGCAAGATCCCGGTGGCGGCCAGCTTTGCCATGTTCAGCGCCGGCCGCGCCTTTGAACAGATCCGCAACTCGGTAGGCTATCCCCATCTGAACGTCAAGATCGCCGGCAGCCACGCCGGTGTGAGCGTGGGCGAGGACGGCGCCACCCACCAGTGCCTGGAGGACATCGCCCTCATGCGCACCATCCCCGGCATGACGGTGCTCTGCCCGGCGGACGCCTTCTCCATGCGGGAGGCGGTGCGGGCCATGCTGGAGTTCCAAGGCCCGGCGTATATCCGGCTGGGCCGCCTGGCGGTGAACAGCCTCTACCACGACCGGCCCGCCGGCTGGCTGCGGATCGGCAAGGGCGAGGTGCTGCGCACCGGCGCCGACGTGACCCTGCTGGCCACCGGCCTGGAGGTGCAGGAGGCCGTGATCGCCGCCGGGCTGCTGGCCGAACAGGGGGTCAGCGCCGCCGTGGCGGATCTCCACACCCTGAAACCGCTGGACAGCGAACTGGTGGCCCGTCTGGCCAGCCAGACCGGCGCGGTGGTCACCGCCGAGGAGCACAGCGCCATCGGCGGGCTGGGCGACGCGGTGCTGGCCGCGCTGGCCGACGCCGACGTGCGGGTGCCGCTGGAAAAGGTGGCCGTGCAGGATGTGTACGGCCATTCCGGCAAGGGCGATGAGCTGCTGGATGAGTTCGGCCTGCGGGCGGGGGACATCGTGGCGGCCGCGCTGCGGGCCATCGCGCGCAAATAAGACCGAGAACCTTTGAGCCGCGTCCCGCCGACGCGGCTCCTTTTGCAAGACAGGAGGAGACAGCCATGCACGAACTGCTTGTGATCGTGGATATGCAGAACGATTTTCTCACCGGGGCGCTGGGCACCGCGGAGGGGCAGGCCATCCTGCCCGGCGTGGCCGAACTGGCCCGGGGCTGGGCCGGGGAACTGGTCTTTACCCGGGACACCCACACCCCCGACTACCTGAACACCCAGGAGGGCAAAAATTTGCCGGTGGTGCACTGCGTCAAGGGCACCGAGGGCTGGCAGCTGGCCGGGGAACTGGACGCGCTGGCCAGGGAGCGGGGCTGCAAGGTGTTTGACAAGCCCGCCTTCGGCAGCACCGAACTGGCCCACTGGGCCGCCGCCCGGCACGCCCGCGCCCCCTTTGACCGGATCAGCCTGGCGGGGGTGTGCACCGATATCTGCGTCATCAGCAACGCGCTGCTGCTGAAAGCGGCGCTGCCGGAGGTGCCGGTGCGGGTATACGGGTCCCTGTGCGCGGGCGTCACCCCCGAAAGCCACGCCCGGGCGCTGGCGGCCATGGGCGTGTGTCAGGTCGAGGTGGTATGAGCGGGCCGCGCATCCTGGCGCCCGCCCTGCCCGAACCGCTGGCCGACGCCGCCCGCTGGCCGGAGGGCGAGCTGGCCGGCGCCCGGCTGCGCGGTCTGAGTTTGAGCGGCGAGGACCGGCGGGAGTGCCGCCTGGAGGGCTGCCGGGTGGAGAGCTGCCGGCTGCTGGGCTGCGATCTGCGCGGAGCGGTGCTGCGGGACTGCGTTTTTGTGAACTGCGATCTGTCCGGCTGCAACCTGCGGGATAGCTGGTTTTTGCGCTGTACCTTCACCGGGGCGCGGGCGGACGGCGCGGACCTGAGCGGCGCGCGGCTGGAGCATTTTCTGGCCCGGGCCTCCCGGCTGGAGGGGGCCAACCTGGACGGGGCCAGCCTGGCGGGCTGCGTTTTCGCCGATTGCCGGATGGCCGGGGCCTGGCTCACCGGGCTGCGGGCCAAAGATCTGGTGCTGGAGCGGTGTGATCTGACCCGGGCCAGCCTTGTGGGCACCCCGCTGCGCGGCCAGGATCTGAGCGAATGCGAGATCGGCGGGCTGGTGCTGTCGGAATCCGCCGCCGAACTGCGGGGGGCGGTAGTGAGCCCGCTGCAGGCGGTGGAACTGGCCAAATTGCTGGGGGTCGTGGTGCGCTGACCGGCCGGCGGTACGGCAACGCGCGGGGGAGGGCCCGAAACGCCCGCCCCCGCTTTGTTCTGCGCGCGGGCATGGCAAAAAACGCCAAAAGCACCGGCGGTTTCGGGGGCTGGTTTGCCTTTTGCCGCCGCTCGTGCTATAATATCGATGTGTTTGCTTTTTGCCGGGCAGGCCGCCGCCTTGCCCCGGCTGGATTCTGCCCGTGCCGCGGGCGTGATAAAAGGAGAGCGGATCTATGCGCGCAGAGTGGACCAAAAAGCTGCTCAGCTGGCTGACCAGCCGGACCGCCGTCTATGTGGTGAGCGGCCTTCTGGTGGTGACCGTGCTGACCGGCGTGGTACTGTATGTGAGCGGCAGCCATGACGAGACCCCCGAACCTGTCTCCGGCAGCACTGTGGACTGGGAGTGGGAGGACGAAAGCTACGATATCCAGGGCGGCGTGATCGATCTGGAGGTCTATGAGGGCACCGTGCTGCCCGTGACCGAGGACGCCGGCCAGGAATACCTGGACGAGACGCTGTTTATCGGCGATTCCAACACCTACCGGTACATGATGTACGGTTCGGACGACGAGACCCCCTTCACCAGCCTGCAAAATACCATCGGTGTGGTGTCGATGGGGGTGGGGGCCATCACCAGCCTCAAATGCGAGGAGTTTGAGGGCTATTCGGAACCGGTGACCATCCCCGAAGCGGTGGAGATCATGCAGCCCCGGCGCATCATCATCGGTTTCGGCACCAACAACCTGTCCGCTGCCGGCAAGGGCACCGGCACCTTTATCGAGCAGTACAGCGAGGGCCTGGCCGCCATCCATGAGGCCTATCCCTATGCCGACATCATCGTGAGCGCGGTGCCGCCGCTGGATAAGCAGCGCAGCAACACCAGCCTGAGCATGACCCAGGTGGATGAGTTCAACCAGGCCATCGTGGCCATGTGCGAGGCCGAAGGCTACAAGTTCCTGGACACCAGCGAGGCCCTCAAGGATGAGACCACCGGCTGGGCCAAGGAGGATTATACCCTCTCCGACGGGGTGCATCTGTCCAAAAAGGGCGTCACCGCCTATATGGAGTATGTGCGCACCCACGCCTACATCACCGAGGATACCCGCCCCAAACCCCTCAAGCCCATCCCGGAAGCCAAGGGCACCCCGCCGGGCCTCATCAGCCAGGACCCCATCGCCGTGCGCGGCGAGGGCGACACCGTGCTGGTGCCGGTGGAGTTCCTGGCCTCTGAGGGCGGCTACATCGAGGGGGTCACCAGCCAGTCGGTGGCCAAGGGAGGCGTCTGCTCCACCGTGCGGGCCGTGGCCAACGAGGGGTACGCCTTCTCCTACTGGACCATCGAGCCGGTGGGCAGCAGCGGCGGCGCGGGGGACACCCTGACCTTTACCGTTCCCCCGGACGCCGACGCCAACGGCGTGGTGATCAAGGCGTACTTCACCACCGTGGCGGTGGATCCGCAGCCCGCTCCCACCCCGACGATGTCGCCCGTCCCCAGCGCCACGCCGGGCTCTACGGCTACCCCGGAGCCGGCCACCCCGGAGCCGGCCACCCCGGAGCCGGCCACCCCGGAGCCGGCCACCCCGGAGCCGGCCACCCCGGAGCCGGCCACCCCGGAGCCGGCCACCCCGCAGCCGGCCACCCCGCAG
>CASFJO010000076.1 GCA_949295035.1 uncultured Gemmiger sp. | reverse complement strand
TATCCCAAAGGCAAATATCTTTCCCGTGTTGCCCCCGCTACCCTAAAACGAAACCTGGCGTTGATTAACGCCAGGCCTCGAAAGGTTCTTAACTTCCATTCTGCCCAGGAATTATGGGACTTTGAACTCAATTCCTGTTGCACTTAGTTTGACAATTCACTATGGGTGGTCAAACCCCATCGCCAGCACAAAGCGGAACGTCTGCTCCGCAAGGGCGTATCTTGGGTCCAGAACGGGGCCGCAGCTGTTGGAGCCGATGCCGCTGTTCTTGTAGTCCAGACAGAGTTCCACATCCGCCGCCCGTTCCAGTTCAAAATTGTGGGCGGCCGCCGCCAGGACCTCTTGCGGATAGTGCGAGGCCCGGAAACTGAACGGGGTCTCGGCCGCCGCCCGGAAAACCGCGCCCTCCCCTGCCAGACAGAGCGCTGTGCAGCCCACATGGCTGCCGTGCTCCTGGGGCTTGATGTAGTCCACATACTCCGCGTCCACTGTACCGCAGAAAGCCCCATACCAACTGGCGCGGTACTTGTCCAGATAGCTTTCGCCGGGGCCGTAGCCGGTATAGGCCAGCTGCTCAAATTCCGCTGGCAAAAACAGGCGAACGCCGAATCGGGGCAGATACGGAAAAACCGGGTCCCGCTTTCCCTCCACCGTCAGCCGCAGCCCGCCGCGGGCATCCACCTGCCAGCGCACCGCGCAGCGCAAAAACGGCTGCCGGATACTGGCGGCCAGCACCGCTTCGCAGACGATCTCCGCCGTGCCGTCCGCCGCGCGGGTGATTTCGCACCGGGCCAGACGCACCTGGGCCCGGTCGTAGCCGGCCTGCTCCCAAACGCGGCGGATCTTGCGGTCGTTGTCGGTAGGGGCACGCCAGACATTGAACCCCATGGGGCGGCTCAGCCGCTCCCGGCCGCCCCAGACCAGGCTTTTGAAACAGCCGGTAAACCGATCCAGCACATAAGAGAACGCCTCGCCGGTCAGACGGATCTCCTCGTCGGTCTCCTCCCAGCTCACGGCGCCGGCGCGGAGCTCCGGCAGAGCCGGCACAGCGGTTTGCAGGGTGAGCACATCAAATCCCAGTTCGTCCCCTGCCCTGACAAAGCCGTTGTCGCAGGCGGCCAGCCACACCAGCCGCAGATCCCATCGGCCCGGGTCCTGGGGCGGCGGGCAGGGCAGCGGCATCGTGGCCGTGCCACGGGGCGGCAGCGGGGGCAGTTCCCCTTGGCCGCCGGCGGTCAGCACCCCGTCCCGGCGCAGTTCCCACCGCAGCCGGGTCAGACGGGAGGCGTCGGTGAAGTCCAGGGTATTGCGCAGCCGGATCACCCCGCCGGACCAATCGGCCCGCACCGGCCGCCAGACGTTCTTTAACTCCCGCAGGCCGGGATGGGGCTTGCGGTCGGGCGAGACCAGGCCGTCCACGCAGAAGTTCACATCGTGAGGAAACTCCCCGCTGTCGCCGCCGTACAGATACTTCCGGCCGCCGCCGGGCGCGGGACCCGCGTCGATGGCATGGTCGCACCATTCCCACACGAAACCGCCCAGCACGCCGGGCTGCTCCAGCATCATGGTCTCGTAGTCCTCCAGATCACCGGGCCCGTTGCCCATGGCGTGGCAGTATTCCACCAGCAGGAAGGGTTTGATATTGGCCGGGTCGGCCAGCCAGCGCCGGACAAAATCCGGCGGAGTATACATCCGGCTGAACAGATGCAGCATGCTGTCGTCGTTTACATGGCCGCCGGTCTGCCGCCAGGAACCCTCAAAATGCACCAGACGGGTGGGATCGTATTCCCTCACCCAACGGCCCGCCTTTTCAAAGGCTGGCCCATAGCCCGACTCATTGCCCAGCGACCAGATCAATACGGACGGGCTGTTTTTGTCCCGGATCACACAGCGGCGTACCCGGTCCAGGATCAGCGGCTCAAAGGCCGGGTCCTGGGCGATCAGGCCATAACTGATCTCGTCGCCGCCTCCAAAGATCTCGGTCACCCCGTGGCATTCCACATCCGCCTCGTCGATCAGATAAAAGCCGCATTGATCGCACAGCTGCGCAAACCAGGGCGCGTTGGGATAGTGGCTGGTGCGGATGGCATTGACGTTGTGCCGCTTCATCAGCGCCAGGTCCCGCAGCGCCTGCTCCGGCGAGATGGTAAAGCCGGTGACCGGATCGGAATCGTGACGGTTCACCCCGCGCAGCCGCAGCGGCTGGCCATTGAGCAGCACCTGCCGCCCTTTCACCGCGACATCCCGCACCCCCACTGGCAGACAGATGGTCTCCTCGCCGGTATGCAGTTCCAGCCGGTAAAGATCGGGGGTCTCGGCCGTCCAGAATCGGGGATGCTCCAGCCGGATGGTAAAGCTGCTTTCCGCTTCACCCTGGCATACCGCGGCTCCGGCCGGGTCCAGCAGCCGCCATTCCAGGTTCCCTGCCCCGCCGGCCCACTCCACGCCGACCTGGATCACCGCTTTGGTGTATGCCTCGCAGCCCCAGGTGCGTACCCCGATATCCCGGATATGCCGCTCCGGCCGGGCCAGCAGGTACACATCCCGGAAGATGCCGGACATGCGGAACTTATCCTGGCATTCCAGATAGGTGCCCACGCTCCATTTGAGCACCAGCACCGCCAGCAGGTTTTCGCCGGGACGCACAAAGGGGGTGATATCGAACTCGCTGGTGGAATGGGATACCTGGCTGTAGCCTGCCCGCTGCCCGTTGACCCAGACGTAGTAAAAACTGTCCACCCCTTCAAAGTTCAGGTAAAGCCGCCTGGCGCAGAGGGCCTCGTCCGCAAAAAACGCCGTGCGATAGGCTCCGCAAGGGTTTTGGTGGGGCACAAAAGGCGGATCGTAAGGGATGGGATACCGTACATTGCTGTACTGGTTTTGATCCAGCCCCTGCATCTGCCAGCAGGAGGGCACCGGCATGGGATTAAACTCCCGGTCGTCAAATGCCGGTTGGCAGAAATCCTCCGGTACGGCGCTGATGCGGTCGTACAGCTTCATCCGCCAGCTGCCGCTGAGCAGGATAAACCGTTCCGACGTTTCCCGCGCTGCGGACGGGTCCTGCCCGGGGGCAAAGGGGATGTAATAGGCGCGATCCGGCTCCACCCCTTCGTGAAGCCGGGTCCAGTCCTCAAATTCATGGCGATGCCGCATGGCGTTCTCCTTTCGCGCCGCAAGGCGCGGGCCGGGGCGGTATCCGCCCCGGCCCTGGTTTTGTGTCTGGTATTGAGATTATCGGTAGAGCGGACCGTAATGCTTGCAGGCGGCAAAGTCGGCGGCCTCCGTATCCGCTGTGCCGAAAGCGGCCCAGGCATGGGGCCGGTAGAGGGCCTCTTGCGGCAGATTGTGCAGGGATACCGGGATGCGCAGCATCGAGGCCAGGGTGACCAGATCGGCCCCCACATGGCCGTAGACGGTGACGCCATGGTTGGCGCCCCAGTTGGCCATGACGCTGTATACATCCCGGAACGCGCCCTTTCCGGTGAGCCGGGGCACAAACCAGGTGGTGGGCCAGGTGGGATCGGTGCGCTTGTCGATGGGGGTATGCACCGCATCCGGCAGATGGGCGGTCCAGCCCTCGGCCAGCTGCAGCACGGGGCCCACTCCCTCTACGATGTTCACCCGCAGCAGGGTCACCGGCATCTCGGCGGCGCAGCGGAAGTGGCTGGAGAACCCGCCGCCCCGGAAGTACTCATAGTTGGCACGGCACCAGTCGGTGGCCGCGAGGCAGGCGCTCACATCCCGGTCGGTCATTGCCCAGAAAGGCTTCATCAGATGCTCGCCCTTGTCGTTGACGGCCGCGCCGCTTCCGTCCAGCGCGGTGGCGCCGGAGTTGATCAGATGGATAAAGCCGTCCTTGGCCACGCCGGTGGGCTTGTGGCCGGTGACCCGCTCGCAAGCCTCCGGGCTCCAGTAGGTGCGCACGTCGTGGAAGCAGGGCGCGGTGCCGGTGACCAGGGTGCCCAGCATCATAGCCACACCGTTGAGGGTGTCGTTTTCGGTGGCGAAGGGGGTAGGCTGTTTGGGGCCGTTCCAGTCAAAGGTGGAGGCCAGGATCGCCTCGCTGAAATCCGCGTTGGGAAGCCAGTCGGTCCAGTTTCGCTGCCCCTGGAAGCCGCCGGCCACGGCGTTTTTGCCCAGCGCCTCCTCGTGCCAGCCCATCTCGTCCAGCTTCGGGTTGCCATACAGGATGTCCCGCATGACCATGGTCATCTTGGTGACGAACTCCCAGTCCTTGTAGGCGGGCACCACCTTGGACTTGGTGATGACCGGCGGCAGATCCTTGCCGGCGTTGCAGTCAAAGCCCTCCTTACAGTTGGCCTTGACCCAGGCCAGCGCCCGGTCGTATTCCTCATGGTCGTAAATTTCCAGGGTGATGCGGCGCAGGATCTCGGTCATATCCACCCACTCGGGCCGGATGCCCAGATATTTCTGGAACATGGCCGCGTCGCAGTAACTGCCGGCAATGCCCATAGCCACACCGCCCAGGTTGACGTAGGCTTTGTTCTTCATCCAGCCCACGGCCACGGCACAGCGGGCAAACCGCAGGATCTTTTCGGCGGCGTCGGCGGGCACACTGGTGTCGGCAGCGTCCTGCACGTCATGGCCGTAGATGGAGAAGGCGGGCAGACCTTTCTGGGCATGGGCGGCCAGAACCGCGGCCAGGTACACCGCGCCCGGGCGCTCGGTCCCGTTGAAGCCCCACACGGCTTTAATGGTACGGGGGTCCATGTCAAAGGTCTCGCTGCCGTAGCACCAGCAGCGGGTGACGGTCAGGGTGGCCACCACGTTTTCGGTGGTGAACTTGTCGGCGCAGGCGGCCGCCTCGGCCCCGCCGCCGATGGTGGAGTCCGCGATCACGCACTGAACGGGGGTGCCGTCCGGATAGCGGAGATTTTCCTCGATCAGAGCCTTCGCGTTGCGGGCCATGGCCATGGTCTGCTCTTCCAGACTCTCCCGCACGCCGCCCCAGCGGCCGTCGATGGTGGGCCGAATGCCGATTTTTGGATACAGCATCTCTATTTCCTCCTTATTGTATCAGGTGTGTGAATCGGGCGCAGGCGCTCTGCCAGCGGTCCCGCCCGTCCGGTTCAAATCGTTTGAGCGGCTCGGCGCGGGCGATGAGCACGCGGCCTTCCCGTATGGTCTGCACCTCGCCCAGTGCCATAAGCTGGATCAGGATATTGCCCAACGCGGTGGCCTCCACCGGCCCGGCCACCACCGGGACGCCGGTGCAGTCGGCCGTCATGCGGCAGAGCAGGCCGTCCTTGGCGCCGCCGCCCAGTACATGCAGCGCGGAGAACCGCCTGCCGGTGAGCCGGCTCAACTGTTCCAGCGCAAAACGGTATTTGAGCGCCAGGCTCTCGTAGATGCAGCGCATCACCTGGCCGACGGTTTCCGGAACAGGCTGGCCGGTGCGCTGGCAGAACGCCCGCACCCGGCCGGGAATGTCGCCCGGCGGGGTGAAGGACGGGTCGTCCGGATCGATGAAGCTGCGCAGGGGTTCGGCGGCCAGGGCCAGCTGTTCCAGCCGGGCGTAGGAATATTCCTGCCCTTCCCGCCGCCACTGGCGGCGACTCTCCTGGATCAGCCAAAGCCCGATGATGTTTTTCAGATAGTTCACCTTACCGCCCGCCCCGCGCTCATTGGACAGAGCGGCCAGCCGGCTTTCCCGGGTCAATACCGGACTGTCCAGTTCACAGCCCAGCAGGCTCCAGGTACCGCAGGAAAGGAACGCCGCGTTCGGATCGGCGGAGGGCAAAGCGGCCACGGCGCACTGGGTATCGTGCCCGGCCACCGCGATCACCTTCGCCCCCCGGTATTCGCCCACCACCGTGCCGCTGTTCACCAGAGGGGCGAACAGGCTTTCGGGGATGCCAAAGGCATCCAGCACCTCCCGACTCCATCCGCCGGTACGAGGGTCCAGCATCTGGCTGGTGGACGCGATGCTCATCTCGCAGACGTCCGCTCCGCACAAGGCATGCGCAAACAGGTCCGGCATAAACAGCAGGCGTTTGGCCCTGTTCCAGGTATCGGGGGCGCTTTGCCGCATCGCCAGCAGCTGGAACAGGGTGTTGATGGGCATGATCTGGCTGCCGGTAGCGGCGTAGAGGGTATCTGCGTTCAGCCGGGCAAGCGCTTGCTCCACCATTCCTTCCGTGCGGCCGTCCCGGTAATGGACGGGGTCCTCCAGCAACGCGCCGGTCTCGTCCAGCAGGCCGAAGTCCACCCCCCAGGTATCAAAGCCCACGCTGTCGAAAGCGCCCGCCTTTTCGATGCCCTGGTGTACGTTCTTCATCAGGTCGGCAAAGTCCCAGCGAAAATGTCCGTTCTGTTCCCGGGGACAATTTTCAAACCGGTGAACTTCCCGGCAGGTGAGACGTTCGCCGTCGTATTCCGCCAGAATCGCCCGGCCGCTGGACGCGCCGAAATCAAAGGCCAGAACTCGTTTCATCCGGTCTCTCCTTTCAGCGCAGGCCGTTTTCAAACTTCTTGTATCCCGGATGCCGGCCGGTGACCCGATAGAATCCCCGCAGGTCGATGAGTTTTTGGATATTCTCCCGGCTGATGTCGATACTGCCGCCCAGGATCACCGCGTTGATGGTGATCTTGGCCCAAAGTTCCAGGCTCTCCATCCGATAAAAGGCAGTGATCACATCGCTGCCCACCGCCAGCGCGCCGTGGTTTTCCAGCAGCATCACATCGTGTTCTTCCAGATAGGGCTCAATGGCGTCTGGCACCTCCGGGGTGGAGGGAGTTCCGTAGGGGGTAAGGGGCACGCTGCCGATCACCGCCACGTCCTCGATCATGTTGTACATGTCCATCGCCTTGTGGGCCACCGCGAAGCCGGTGGCTCCGGGGGGATGGGCGTGGAGCACGCTGCCCACATCCGGGCGCTTTTCGTAGCAGCGCAGGTGCATCTTGATCTCGCTGGAGGGGCGCAGGCCCTCCGCGCCTTCCAGCACCTCGCCCTTGGCGTTGATGCGCAGCAGCTTGTCCGGCGTGATAAAGCTCTTGCTGATGCCGGTGGGGGTACACAAAAAGGTGCCGTCCTCCAGCCGGGCCGACAGGTTGCCGTCATTTGCCGCCACCCAGCCCAGCTGCCAGGTCTTTTGGCACACATCGCACATCTGTTCTTTCAATTGTTGCAGTTCCATGGGTTTGCCTCGTTTCTCTGTGTTATTTCTGGTATTTGGGGCTGTCGGCGTAGACCGGCCGCCCCTCCGAATAGATCCCCGGCCGGCGCATCTGGCCAAAGCCGGATACCGCCTCCCGGGTGCCGTCCACGGCCGGGTCAGCGTAGGTGTGGTACCAGTTCTGCAGCTTTTCCAGCAGCTGCGCCTGTATGTCGGCGTACTCGGCACGGCCCGCCAGGTTTTCCCGCTCGTCCGGGTCTTTCGACAGGCAATACAGCTCATGAGGCCCGTAGGGATAGCGATGGATGTACTTCCACTCCCGGTTGCGGATCATCCGGCTGTTGCCGTACTCGTCCAGAATGACCACATGGTTGTCGGCTTCGGCGCCGTTCACCAGCACGTCGGCAAAACTGTGGCCCGGCAGATCGGCGGGCAGTTCGGCCCCCAGTTCCAGCAACTCGTTCAGGGTCTGGATGATATCGTAATGGCTGCACATGCTCCCGGTCACGCGGCCTTCCCGGACATGCCCGGGCCAGCGGGCGATAAAAGGCACCTTGACCGCCGTGTCAAACAGGTTGAAGGGGAAGGTGCCGTTGCCCTTGCCCCAGATGCCGTGGTGGCCCATATTCATGCCGTTGTCGGCGGTGAAGATCACCAGGGTGTTCTCCGCCTGGCCCAGTTCTTCCAGCCGGTCCAGCAGGCGGCCCACCCCCGCGTCCATGGCGCTGATCGCCGCATAGTAGCCCCGCAGCAGCCGTTTGCGCTCTTCCCCGGTACCGCCGGGGGCGGTGGGAATGCGATTGGGATGCAGAGGTTCATCCGGGGTGGCGGTAAAGTCGCAGTTCCGGTACAGGTCGATGTACTCTTTCGGATGCTGGTCCTCGTCCCAGGGATCGTGGGGGGCGGTGTAGTGCACGCTGATGTAGAACGGCGCTTCCCGGCCGGAAAACTCGTCCAGATATCCCAGCGCCCGCTCGGTGATGAGATCGGTGATATACCGGCTCTCAAAATGCAGCTGCCCATCTTCGATCACGTCCGCCTGGTTGTACAGGCAGCCGCCCCGCCCGATGGTGTACCAGTGGGAAAAACCGTGCTGAGGGTGCATGCTGTCCCCCAAATGCCATTTGCCGGACAGCGCGCAGGTGTAGCCCTGCTGCGCCAGCAGATCCGGATAGGCGGTGAGCCCCTCCAGATACCGGATGGGCACGTCCTCGCTGGCAAAATAGGGGTGGTCCGCGTTCTGCCCCAGCGCCTTTTTGTCCAGGCTGCCGCTGCGGATCCAGTCGTGGACTCCATGCTGGGAGGGGATGCGTCCGGTCAGGATGGAGGCGCGGGCCGGGCTGCACACCGGCGAGGCGCAGAAGAAGTTTTCAAAGCGGGTGCCGCCGGCGGCCAGCCGGTCCAGATTGGGGGTGTGGATATCGGTGTTGCCGGCGCAGCGCATCGCCCAGGCACCCTGGTCATCGGTCAGGATAAAGAGCAGATTGGGTCGTTGGTTCATGGCATTGCCTCATTGCTTTCTGTACTCAAAGGGCCGGCAGCCCCGAGGGGAACTGCCGGCCCTTGCGCGTTGTTCGGGGCAGATAGGATCAGCCGGCCGCGTTGAACTGGCTCAACTGATTGCTCACCTCAGTTACCAGGGCCTCAGCACCGTTGGCGTTGAGGGCATCCAGGAACTGGGGAATGTACTCGGCGGGATCCACCGAGCCGGTCTCCAGAGAAGGAGCGTACTCGCTGATCACGTTGGTCAGCGCGGCGACCTGGGTCTCGACCGGCACCGCGTCAAAGGTGAAGCCGTTGTTGGGCGAGATGATCGCAGAATCGTTGTACTGCTGGAAGAGTTCCTCGATGTTGTCGGGATAGCTGATATCCCACTTCTGGTTGAAGGGGGTGCCGAACTGCCAGCCGTAGGTGTAATCATAGCCGTTTTCGGTCAGGGTACCGCCCATGGTCTTGTCCACCTGGTTCTCGCCCACCGCGGTGTAGTGCTGGCCCTCGATGCCGTGACGGATCAGGGTGCCCACATACTCGTCGGTGTTCAGCAGGTTGATGAACTCCAGCGCCTTCTCGGGATACTCGCTGGCGGAAGAGATGGCCAGCAGGCCGCCCATGGCGCTGCGGGTCTCAAACAGGGGATCCATCAGGGGAACGAAGCCCACGCCGTGGCCGCTGGAAGCGGTCATGGACTCGGCGGTGCCGGGAGCGTACTGGATGAAGTAGGAGAACAGAGCGCCATTGTTGAAGTCGTTGTCGCGGTTGGCGGTGTCGCTGTCATAGTTGACCGGGTCGCCGCCCAGGTAACCGGCCTGGTTCCAGCCGCGCACAGTCTGGCAGTAGTTCATGTACTCCTCGCTGGCATACTGGTTGAACACGGTCTGGCCGGCCATATCGGCAAAGTTGTTGAACTCAGCCACCGCGCCCGCAGCAGGCAGCTTGGGGTTGCCGGTGAGAGACTCGTAGGGAGCCGCCATGGGCCAGGCGTTGGTCAGGCCGGAAACGCCCACCACGTCTTTGCCTTCCGCCTTGCTCTTCTCAGCCACGGTCGCCAGCACCTGGGTGTAATCTTCTAGGCTCTTGACCGCGGTCATGTCGATGCCGTAAGCCGTGGCCATATCGCTGTTGTAGACGATACCGCCCTGCCAGCCCATCTCTTTATAGGAGGGCACGCCGTAGATGGCGCCGTTCACCTTGACGGCGTTCCACTCGGCCTCGGGGATGAAGTCCCAGGTCTCCTTGGCGTACTGGGGCAGCAGCTCGGTGATGTCCATGAAGGCGTCCTTGCCCACGAACTGCAGATAATCGGTGGTCCAGTTGGAGGTGAAGCAGATGTCAAAATACTCGCCCGCGTTGATCAGGTTGGGCATTTTTTCCTTGTAGTCCGGGTTAGCCATGACCTTATAGTCGATCTCCACGCCGATCTTTTCCCGCGTGTACTCATTCAGCGCTTCGATGACCTTATCGGTATCGGCGGCCACCGGGTTGATGGACATATACCAGGTCAGGGTGGTGATCTCCTGGCCGGCGGAAGAGCCGGAACCAGCCGTGGAGCCGGCAGCGGAATTGCTGTTGCCGTTTCCGCCGCAGCCCGCCAGCATGCCGGCCGCCAGAGCGGCAGCGGCACCCAGCGCCATGATTCGTTTGATCGTGTTTTTCATAACATGCCTCCTTGAATTGTATCTCTCTGCATCGCGCCGATCAAAGCGCGAACTCCCAACAAATTTGGCTCAGCCCTTGACGCCGCCTACCGTAAGGCCCTTGACGAAGTATTTCTGGAAGAACGGATAGGCCAGCAGGATCGGCAGCACTACCAGCACCGTCAGGGCCATACGGCCGCTGTCGGTAGGGGCATTGGCCGCCATTTCGGCATATTCCAGGGCGTTGGCCGAGGACTGCTTCATGAACTCCAGACTGTTCTGCATGCTCCACAGCAGGGTCTGTACCGGATATTTCTTCTGGTCGATGATGTAGAGCATTCCCAGGAACCAGTCGTTCCAATAAGCGATGGTGGTAAACATGCCGATGGTGGCCAGACCCGGCTTGGACAGGGGCATCACGATGCGGAAGAAGGTCTTGAACTCCCCCGCGCCGTCGATGCGGGCCGCCTCGATGATCTCGAGGGGAATGCTTTTGTAGAAGGTGCGCAGCACGATCACATAAAAGGCGTTCAGCGACATGGGGAAGATCAGGGCGCCCAGACTGTCGCCCAGCCCCAGCAGCTGGGTATTGACCATGTAGGTGGCCACGATGCCGCCGTTAAACAGCATGGTAAAGAGCATCAGCAGGGTGAACAGCCGGTTGTAGGCGTAATCGGCCCGGCTGAGTACGTAGGCAAACATCGCGGTGATGGCCAGACTGAACAGGGTGCCTGCCACCGTGACAAAGATCGTGATGCCGTAGGAACGCACCAGCTGGTCGCCCAGCCGGAAGAAGAAGCGGTAGGCATCCAGGCTCCACTCGCTGGGGAAAAAGCTGTAGCCGTTCTGGAAAATGCTCTGCTCGCTGCTGAAGGATACGATGACCACCAGGATCAGCGGCAGCACGCAGGCAAGCGTCCAGATCAGAAAAATCAGGTTGAGCACCCGGTCAGTGCCTTTGGAGATGCGGTTGATCGCCAGATCCCCCTCGCCCTCATCCTGGGGACGTTTTTTGAATTTGAGCATGGTTCTTCCTCCCTCCTTCTCAGAACAGGGCGCTGTCCGGCTCGATGCGGCGCACCACCAGGTTGGCGCCTACCACCAGCACAAAGCCCACCACCGACTGGTACAGGCTGGCCGCGGCGGCCATGCCCACGTTGCCGGTCTCTTTCAAAGCCCGGTACACATAGGTGTCGATCACCTGGGTGACCGGATACAGCGGGCCGGAATCCCGGGGAAGCTGGAAGAACAGGCCGAAGTCCGCGTAGAAGATGCGGCCGATGGCCAGAATGGTCAACACGATCATCATCGGCTTCAGGCAGGGCAGAGTGATCCGGCAGATCTGCTGCCATTTGGTGGCGCCGTCGATGATGGCCGCCTCGTAATAATCGTTGGAGATGCCGGTCAGGGTACTGATGTACATAACGGTGGAGTATCCCACGGTTTTCCACAACTGGAAGAAGGTCAGGATGAAGGGCCATTTGCCCGGCTCGGCGTACCAGTTCACGCCCGCAAACCCGAAGTAGTTCAGCAGGTGGTTGAACAGACCGTCGTCCACACTGAACAGGGAGAAAGCCATAAAGGAAACGACCACCCAGGACAGGAAGTAAGGCGCCATGAAGATGGTCTGGTAGACCTTGGCCCGCCGCTTGCGCAGCAATTCGCTCAGGCCGATCGCCATCGCCACCGCCATCACCAGATCCAGCGCGATAAACAGGGCGTTGTACAGAATGGTGTTGCGGGTGATGACCCAGGCGTCCGAGGTCTTGAACAGAAATTCAAAGTTCTGCCAGGACACCCAGTCGCTGCCGAAGATCCCTTTGCGCACGCTGAACCGTTTGAAGGCCAGCAGCAGGCCGGACATAGGCAGATACCGGAACAGGAACATCACCACCAGCGCCGGCAGCGCCATGATGGTAAGCGGAAGATTTTTTCGGAAGGTCTTCATAAACCCCGCTTTTCTGTACACGGTCTTGGCGGGCCGGGCAGATTGTTTCATGCTGTGCTCCTCCTCGCTGCGGCGTTTCGCGGCCGGCTTTCGTTCTGGGTCTATTATAAACTTTGCCGCTCCGTGCCCACAACGCTACAATTTTTAAGTGGGGTGTACTTTTTTTAGATGCGCGGTCCTGCCTGCTGCGGCCCCGCAAAAAATGTGGTATACTGGTGGCCAAACGGCCACCGACCGCTGACAGACGCGCAGTTTGGAAAGGAGAATCTCTTATGAAAGTTTTGCTTGTCGATGATGATCCCCTGGCGCTGGAAGGGATCCAGCGCATGCTGCACTGGGATTCTTTCGGCGGCGAACTGGCCGGCTGCGCCGCCAGCGGTGAAGAAGCGCTGGCCCTGCTGGAACGCGAGCGCCCCGATGTGGTGATCTCGGATATCCGGATGCCCGGCATGGACGGGCTGGACCTGGCGCGCTACATCCACGAACACCTCCCCCATACCCGGATGATCCTGATCAGCGGTCACGGAGAGTTCAGCTATGCCCAGCAGGCTTTGCAGTACCAGGTGACCGATTACCTGCTCAAACCCATCACCCGGGCCAAGCTGAACAGCCTGGAAGAGCGCCTGGCCGCCATCCAGAAAGAACTCACCGCCGACGTGCCCCCCTGGTACGCCGGCGACGAAGAACTGCGCACCCGGGTGGGCCAGGCCCTGCGAAAAGGCGACATGGCCGCCATCGGCGAACTGCTCATCCGGCCGGACGTGTTCCGCGCGCTCTGCGGCCGGCGGGATGTGCTGGGCATCCAGCTGCTGAACTATCTGTTTTTGTATCAGGCGGAACTGGGCAAGGACCGGGACTCGCTGGATGCGCTGCGCCAAAAAGCCATGGCCGAATATTGGGCGCTGAGTACCGCCGGTGAGCGCCGGGCTTATCTGGCGGCCCGCTATTATGATCTCATGGAATACGCGGAATCGCAAAAGGGGGAATACACCAATCCCATTGTGAGTTTTTGCCTGCAGGCCATCGAGGAGAACTTCTCCGATTCCAACTTCAACATCTCCAATCTGGCCGACACGTTGCATCTGTCCCTGTCCTATCTGAGCACCGTGTTCAAAAACGCCACCGGACAGAATATAAGCAGCTATCTGTCCGCCCGGCGGCTGCGGCAGTCCCAGAAGCTGCTGCGGGACGCCTCCATCCCCATCCGGGAAGTATGTTTTTTGTGCGGATACGACGATCCCCGCTACTTTGCCAAGCTGTTCAAAAAGCACACCGGCATGACCCCCAGTGAATTTCGGAACCTGTACGCGGCCGGCAGCCTGTCCGCGGCGGAGGAAACGCCATGAGCATCACCAAACGCACGTTCCTGAGTATATGCGGGTTGTTCTGCCTGGTGCTTCTGGCACTGAATACCGCCACCTATCTGCTGTTCCGCTACTCCATCACCCGGCAGCTGATCACCTCGCAGGAAGCGGTGGCGGAGGCCAATGTTCAGCTGAGTTATGTATTTACCCAGACCATCGACAAGCTGATCTATCGCTACACCAGCGACGCGGAACTGGGAGAGCTACTGAGCCGTTCGGTGGGGCGGGACGCGCTGGAGGATATGAACACCAAATACCTGCTCAACAGCCGGCTTGCCTACCATCTGAACGCGGAAAATCTGCTGCTGAACAACGGGTTCCGGATCGAGTTGTACCTGGACCCGGAACTGGCGGTGAGCACGTTGTTTGCGCCGGGCAGCACCATCCCCAACGTGAGCCGGGTATTCAGCGGTGAAGCGGTCGAGAACGAAGCGTGGTGCCAGGCCGCGCGGGCGGGCACCAGCCGCTACATCTTTCTCAACCAGGACCAGACCCGGCTGTGTTTTGCCTTCAAGCTGCAGAACAGTTCCTACGCGGGAGTCCACCGCAAGGAAGGGCTTGGCGTGCTGCTGGGCAGCCTGCCGCTGGATCGGCTGCCTCATCTGCTCTCCCTCTTTCCCATTACTGAAAACAGCGGTTTTCTGCTGCTGAACAGCCAGGGGCAGCAGGTATTCTGCTCCGAAGATCTGGCCTGGCTGCCCGCCGCCGGGGACCTGTCGCTCCCCAGCGCCGCCAGCAGCGAACGGATCCTGGGCGGCCAGCGGTTTCTCTGTACCCCTGCCCAGCTGGAATGGGGCCTGCAGCTGGTGTTTCTCACCCCGTACACCGATATTTCCCGGCAGGTGTGGGAGATGATGTTCCCCTATCTGATCTGTTCCGCGTTATTCCTGGTGCTGGGCGTACTGGTCTCGCTGGTGCTCTCGGCCCAGGTGTCCCGGCCGGTGGTGCGGTTCACCCGCAAGCTGGAAGCCATCCAGGACACCCGCAGCGTCAGCCCGGAAAGTTTCGCGCCCCGGGGCCCCCGGGAGATCCGGCAGCTGAACCGCAGTTTCGGGGAGCTGATCGGCCGTGTGAACGCTCTGATCGAGGAGGTCACCCGCAAGGAGGATCAGCGCCGGGAGAGCGAATTGCGGGCCTTGCAGGCCCAGATCAACCCGCATTTCATGCTCAACGCCATGAATGCCGTGAATTATATGGCGCTGGCACGGGGTGAGGACGATATCGCCGCCACAGTGGATTCCATCGCCAGCCTGATGCGATACAGCATCACCGAACCGGATCACCTGGTGACCATGAGCACCGAACTGGACAACATCCGGGAATACATCGCGGTATATGTACTGCGGTTCCGGCAGGATATCCGCCTGGAGATGCTGCCCGGGCTGGACGCCTCTCAGGTGGTCATTCCCAAATTCACCCTGCAGCCTCTTGTGGAAAACTCCATCCGGCACGGCATCACCCGGCAGGACCCGGGCATCGTGATCCGCATCCGGGCCGTGGAAACCGAAAACGGGGTCTGCATCGAGGTGACCGATACCGGCCGGGGCGCCGACGCCCGGCTTCTCAACGACTATCTGGATTACCGGGATGTGGAACTCAAGGTGACCCACGGTTTTGGCATCCGCAACGTGAATGAGCGGCTGCAGCTGCGTTTCGGCCCTGGCTGCCATCTGCGGTATGCCAACTACGACGGCAACCGCCTGCTGGCGCGGCTCACCCTTCCCAAATCCCTTCCCGGCTGATCATTTCCGCGCGCCCGGCCCGCCTATCCACGGCGGGCCGGGCGCGCTCTTTCGTTGCGGCGGGCAACGGAAAAAAATGCACCGCATATAAAAGATTTTCCCCTTTGCGGCGGCGGGCTCCTCCCGTATAGTAGAAGTAAGGCAATCACTACCTGTATGAAAGGAATCCAGCGCATGAAACAAGAGATCGTTGCCAACGGCGTACACAACTATACCCCGCCGGAAGAATATGTTCCGCCCCGCTCGCCCCAGGTACAGGAACATCTGGAGTGGTTTATGGGGCTCAAACTGGGCTTTATGATGCACTGGGCCCCCGGCTGCCAGCTGGGCACCTACGAAAGCTGGCCTTTAAGCGACGGGGACGCCGCCTGGAGCCAGGAGGATTTCACCTGGGCCGATCCCGAGACCTGCAAGCGCCAGTACCGGGAGGCCAACCGCACCTTCAATCCGGTCAAGTTCGATCCGGCCGCCTGGGCAAAACTGGCCCGGGAATGCGGATTCAAGTACCTGTTGTTCACCACCAAACACCACGACGGCTTCTGCATGTACGACACCCGCACCACCGATTACAAGATCACCGGGGCGGACTGTCCGTTCCACACCCATCCCGACGCGGATGTGGTCGGGGCGCTGTATCGGGAGTTCCGGCGGCAGGGCCTGGCGATCTCCACCTACTTTTCCAAGCCGGACTGGAACAGCCCCTTCTATTGGGCGCCGCAGTTTGGCCCCGCCCCCACCCGGAATGTGAACTACGATGTGGACCAGCATCCGGAACTGTGGGAACAGTATGTACAGTTCACCCACCAGCAGATCCGGGAACTGGGCACCAACTACGGCCCGATCGACGTGCTTTGGCTGGACGGCGGCTGGGTGCGGCCGGACAACCTGGGGCAGGACATCCGGCTGGGCGAGATCGTGGAAGAACTGCGTGCCGGCCCCCAGCCGCAGCTGATCGTCTGCGAACGGACCTGCGGGGGGGAATACGAAAACTTTATCACCCCGGAAAAAACCGTGCCGGACACCGCGCTGACGGTACCCTGGGAGACCTGTACCACCGTGGGGGAAAAATTCTCTTTCCACTATACCGACCATTTCAAGAGCGGCCGGGAACTGGTGCATCTGCTGCTGGACGTGGTGAGCAAGGGCGGCAATCTGGCGCTGAATCTGGCGCCCCAGCCGGACGGCGAACTGCCCGCCCCCGCCGTGCGCTCTTTGCGGGAGATGGGCGCCTGGCTGTCCCTCTTTGGCGAAGGCATCTACGGCACCCGCATCTGCGAGCCGTATTTTGAGGACCGGTCGTTCTACACCCAGAAAGACGGAGAGATCTTTGTTTTCTTCCGCTACGACGAACTTCCCCGCCTGCCCGATCGGCTGACCCTGCATCTCGACCGTCCGATACAAAAGGTGTTCTGCATGCGCACCGGCAAGCCGCTGCGTTTTCGCGCCACCGCCGACGGCCTGACGCTGGACCTGCGGGAGGTACCCATGGGCGGCGCCTTTTACGCCGAGGGATTCCGGCTGGTGCCGGCCGACTGATTTTGTTTTTCTCTTTCCTCCTTTGTGCAAAAAGCCTCCCCGCCGGGGATGGACGGCTGCGGCCGTGCATCCCGCGCAAACGGGGAGGCTTTTTGTTATGCCGGAAAATCGTTCAGCGCCCGTTGCGCCAGCTGTACCGGCTATTTCTGTATACGCTGAGTACTAATCCGACACAAATATACAACATCAGAACACTGCTGCCCCCCGCTGAAAAGAAGGGCAGGGTCACGCCGATCACCGGCAGCAGCATCAGATTCATACCCAGATTGATGATCAGCTGGAAAGAGATGGCCGCGAATACCCCCACGCACAAATAGGTGCCCATGCGCTGGCCGCTGTTGACCCCGATGGTCAAGGTGCGGATGGCAATGGCAAACAGCGCCCCCAACACGATCAGGCAGCCCACAAATCCAATGCTCTCGGCCATATAGCTGAACACAAAGTCGTTTTCGGAGCGGGGTACATAGGTATGCGCGTCGCTGAACAACCCCCGCCCGAAGATCTGCCCCGCGCCAATGGCGTTGCGGCCGTATTTCTGCTGAAGGACCACATCTTTATACACCGGATTGTCCGGATCAAACAAGCTCATGATCCGGTCCATCTGGTATCCCTGCAGCAGATCCGGGAACAAAAAGATCGCCCCCAGCAAACCGGCCGCCGCCAGGCTGATCCCCGCGGTGATATATTTCCAGGACAGGCCGGCGCTGAACAGCATCATGGCGCCGATGGCGGCAAAGACGATGGCGGTGCCGTCGTCGCCCTGGAAGTGTACCACCAATACCGGCAGACCCATGTGCGCCAACAGTTTGATCAGCTGGCGCGGCTCGTTGATCTGTTCCCGCACATTGTCCAGATGCATCGCAAAGGTGAGCATAAAACTGATCTTGGCCAGTTCGGTGGGTTGCAGGCTGATGCCCCCGGGCAACAAGATCCAGCTGTAGTTCTGGGTATTGGAGGGGGCGTACCCGATGGTAAAGCCGGCGATCTCCACATTATGGAACACCAGGGTCAGCAGTACCAGAAACCAGGTCACCGATACGTGCAGCGGCCACAGCCGGGCCAGGCCCTGATAATCCAAAAACGAAAGGAACACCGCGCAGCCCAGCCCCAGCATAAACGCACTCGCCTGCACCACAGCGTATTTATAGCCGCCCAGCCCCCGCGCCCCGGTAAGCGGATCGTAGCTGAAGCCGCCCGCATAGTAGCGGCCTACCGAGATCAGCACGATGACCGCAAAGATGGAGCAGGCCATACAAAGAAACAGATAGGTTTTGTCGGTGGTTTTCAGATAACCGCGCACCGCCTTCATGCCGTGCCTCCTTTATTATCTCATAAACGCCGGCCGCATCCCCGGCGGAAAGGTCGGACCGCCTGCCCCGCGAGGCAGAACATATTCAGTATAGCATATCCGGCCGGGAAATGGTATGCCTGCCGCGGATTGCAGTTTGCGCCGGATTATACTATAATGGGTGGAGTTTATACACTTTATATACGAGGCAGACCGGCTGAATGTGACAGTCGGCGGCGGCAAGGAGGGGCAGATGGCGGTATTTTACACGGCAGACCGGGAGGAAACGGTGGCCCTGGGCCGACGTATGGCGGCAAAGCTGACACCGGGCACGCTGGTGGCCTTTACCGGCGGGCTGGGGATGGGAAAAACAGCGTTCTGTCAGGGTTTGGCAGAAGGGCTTGGCTGCACCGATCCGGTGAGCAGCCCCACCTTCGCCATTGTAAACTACTATCGGGGGCCGCAGCCCCTGGCTCATTTTGACATGTACCGGATCCATTCCGAGGAGGATCTGTACACCGCCGGATTCTATGAATACCTGGACGAGGGGGCGGTGGTGGCCGCCGAATGGAGCGAAAATTTTGCCGATCTGCTGGCGGCCGAACATCCGGTTCGGGTGGATATCCGCCCGGGCCCCGGCCCGAACGATCGGGAGATCGAGATCGAGGGGGTGACGCTGTGATCTGTTTGGGGCTGGATTGCGCCGGCAAGGTGGCCGGCGTGGCCGTTACCCGGGACGGGCAGCTGCTGTATGAGTGCTTTCTGGACCGGGGGCTCACCCACAGCGAGACCCTGCTTCCCATGGTGCAGAACGCTCTGTCGGCGCTGGAACTGACCCTGGCGGATGTGGATCTGCTGGGGGTGTGTGCCGGGCCGGGCAGTTTTACCGGACTGCGGATCGGGCTGGCGGCGGTCAAGGGGCTGGCATTGCCCCGGGACATTCCCTGCGCGGGTGTGTCCACTCTGGAAGCACTGGCCCGCTGCTGTACCGGCAGCGGGGTGGTCATTCCCGCGCTGGACGCCCGCCGGGGCGAGATATACTGGGCGGCGTTCTCCCTGCCCGCCTGCGAACGGCTGACCCCCGACGCGGCTCAGCCGGTGGGCAGCCTGGAAGAATTTTTGAAAAATTGCAAAAATCCGGTGTTTTTTGTTGGTGACGGCGCGGCCCTATGCTATAATAGATACGGTGCGCGGGCGATTCCCTGCCCCGCCCCCCTGCGGCAGAGCCGGGCGCTGGGCGTCTGTCTGGCCGCCGAAGCGGCGGCCGCGGCCGGCCAGGCCGTGAGCGCCGCCTGCCTGGCGCCGCGCTATCTGCGGCTGAGCCAGGCCGAACGGGAACGGGCCGCCCGCGGGATGTAACGCGCGTGCCGCACACGGCGACGCGCCATTTGCATAACTGAATGAAGAGGAGCGATACGCAATGAGCAAACAACCCATGATCCTGGATCATCCCCTGGTGCAGCACAAGGTGAGCCTGCTGCGCAACAAAAACACCGGCACCAAGGAATTCAAGGAGCTGGTGAGCGAGCTGGCTATGCTGCTGTGCTATGAGGCCACCCGCGATCTGCCCACCGAGGAAGTGGAGATCGAGACCCCTGTGGCTGTGGCGCGCACCAAGGTCCTGGCCGGGCGCAAACTGGCGCTGGTGCCGATCCTGCGGGCCGGTCTGGGCATGGTGGACGGTATGCTGACCCTGCTGCCCGCTGCGAAGGTGGGGCACATCGGCCTGTATCGCAATGAGGAGACCCTGGAGCCTGTGGAGTATTACTGCAAGCTTCCCGCCGACATCGCCGAACGGGATGTGATCGTGCTGGATCCAATGCTGGCCACCGGCGGCAGCGCCCGGGACGCCATTACCCAGATCAAAAAGCGGGGAGCCCGCAGCATCAAGTTTATCGGCATTATCGCCGCGCCGGAAGGCCTGGCCAAGCTGCACGAATCTCATCCCGACGTGGACATCTATGTGGCCGCGCTGGACGACCATCTGAATGAGAACGGTTACATCGTGCCCGGCCTGGGCGACGCCGGCGACCGGATCTTCGGCACCAAGTAAGGGTCTTTTCGCTTTGAAGGAGGTGACGCATCGTGAAGCATAAACTGATCCTGCCGTTTTTGATAAGTTGTGTTTTGTCGGCCGGGATCTGCTGGGCGCTGCGGCTGCTGACGACCAGCGATTACCTGCGCGGCGCGGTGCGCTACCTGGTGATCGGGTGCGCCGGGCTGCTGCTGGTGGCCGTATGGGCGGCTTTTCTGGGCGAGATCCTGGATCTGGCACGCATCGCGCGGGAAAATCGTAACGCGCAGCGCCATAAAGAGACCGAGGCGGTTCTGGTAAAGGCCGCCGCGCTGGATGCGCCGGTACCGGAACCCTTGGCGGAGGCGGAACTGCCCGACCTGCCGGACCCGGAGCCTGCCGTTGCGCCTGTTGACGCAACGCCAAAAGAACCGGCCCCCGCCGAAGAGGCCCCGCCCGCCTCGGCCGCACCTGCCAAAAAGAGCCGGAACGGTTCCCGAAGCGGCAAACCGGCGTCCCGACGCAAACCCGCCGCGAAAAAACCGGCCGCGGCCAAAGCGCCTGCCGCCGAACCCCAGCCAGCCCTGACCGAGGAACCGGCCCCGGCCCCCGTTGCTCCGCCCGCTGACGAATTGCCCGTACCGCCTGCCGAAACAGGGGGTGAAGCCGCCGTGCCCGTCGCTGACGAAACGCCCGCGCCGGCCCCTTCCCCCGCCCCGGAGCCGGATGCGGCACCCGCCATCCCTGAACCGGCGTCTCCGCCTGCCGAAAAGCCCGCGCCGCCGCCGGAAGCAGCACCCGCCGCCCCCGCGGCGCGCACAGCTTCTTCCCGGCGTTCCGCCCGGGAGATGCAGGCCATGGCGGAAGCGGCCAAGCGGGAGCAGGACCTCCAGCGGGCACAGCAGGAGGCTAACCGCCGTCTGGCGGAACAGGCCGCACGCCGCCGGGCCGAACAGGAAAAGCTGGAGGCCCAGCGGAACAAAGCGCTGGAACAGGCGGCTCAGGTCCAGCAGGCCCGCCGCCGGAAAACCACCCCCAAGGCATGACAGGATTTCTGTGAAAAAGCGCCCTGTATCGGCGGTATAACGCCGCCGATACAGGGCGTTTTTGTGCTTCGCCGCCCGTTTTTGCCCCCGCGCAAGGCAATCGGCAAGGTTTTTTCTGGGTGTGCGCCAACGGCGCACATGCTATTTATTTCTTTTGGTTGCAAAAGCGCATGGCCTTCCCGTTTTGCGGCAAAACAAAAGCCCGGCCCTTCCTGTAAGGAAAGGTCGGGTCCTGCGCGCGTTACGCCCTGTCAGGCAGGCAGCGGGTCACAGCCCGCTGCGTTCCGTGCCGCTTACTGCACCACAGAGCGGTACACACGATCCAGTTCAGCCTCGTTTTCGCTCACCAGCTTGACGGGAGCGGAATAGTCCAGGCTCATCAAGCCCAGGATGCTCTTGGCGTCGGCAATGCTGCCGTTTTTATCATGAACGCCGATATCGTCCAGGCAGCTGGAAGCGGCCGAAACGATCTCCTTCACTTCGCTGAAATTGGAAACTTTAATTTCTTTCACCATAACTTGTTGTCCCTCCATTACTAAATACTATAGACAGGTTGGGTCAAACTTCCAAAGGGGGCGGCGCGCAGCGGCGGGCGCGGCACGGTTCTTTTTTGACAGGATCTACCACCCGCTCAGGGCTACCTCACCTTTGTTATTGTGCATTATAGCACATAAAATTCGGTTTGTCTTGTGGTTTTTGCACAATAGAGTGGTTTTCTCCCTGCTGGACAAAAGAAATCGGGACCCTCCCGTGGAATTTGTGCGTTTTGGATGCAAAAATGTTGCACACCCGTAACAATTGTGTGCGCTGCGCGGACAGCTGCCTCTTGCAATTTTTCCGTGGTTCTGGTATACATATAGCATTGGACCCGAACAGGGCGGGTCCCCGATTTAGAAAGGAACGTGATCGTTTTTGGATTCTCCTGGCCCTAGTATACTGGCGTTTGTATTGCTGCTGGCATTTTCGGCGTTTTTCTCCGCCAGCGAGACGGCGCTCTCCTGCGTGAACAAGATCCGGCTGCGCAATAAAGCGGACGACGGCGACAAGCGCGCCGAGACCGCGCTGCGCCACGCGGAGGATTATGACCGCACCCTCTCCTCCATCCTGGTGGGCAACAATGTGGTGAACCTGTCCGCCTCCTCGCTGGCCACAGTATTCTGCTCCACCCTGCTGGGCGAGCAGACCGGCCCGGTGGTGGCCACTGTGGCGGTGACCATCCTGGTGCTGATCTTCGGCGAGATCATGCCCAAGAGTTTTGCCAAGTCCAACTCCGAGCGGGTATCCCTGGCGGTGGCCCGCCCCATGACCCTGATCAAGACCCTTCTGTCTCCGGTGGTGTTCCTGTTTGCCCAGATGCAAAAGCTGGCCACCCGCGGCGGCGACGACAGCCCCAGCGTGACCGAGGCCGAACTCAAGACCATCATCGACACGGTGGAGGAGGACGGCGTACTCAGCCAGCAGGAGACCGACATGATCCAGAACGTGATCGAGTTTGACGACATCACGGTACAGGAGATTCTGGTGCCCCGGGTGGACATTCTGGCGGTGGACGTGGATTCCCCGGCGGACGAGATCATCCAGAAGGCGCTGGACAGCAGCTATACCCGTATTCCCGTATACGAGGGTGACATCGACAATATCATCGGTATGCTCCACACCCGGGACCTGTTCCAGTGCCTGGCGCAGAACAGGCCGGTGGACGTGCGGTCGCTGTGCCGGGACATCCCCTTCGTCTACCGAACCAAACATATCAACACCCTGCTGGCGGAGTTCCGCCGCAAACAGCAGCACATGGCCATCGTCACCGACGATTTTGGCGGCACGCTGGGGCTGGTGACCCTGGAGGATGTGCTGGAGGAACTGGTGGGCGAGATCTTTGATGAGACCGACGAGGCCGAGCCCCCCGTGGTGCAGAACATCGGCGAGAACCTGTATCGGGCCGCGGGCGAAGCCCCCATCGACGAGTTGTTTGAAGCGGTGGGCTTTGACGACCGCCACTACGACGGGGACTGCACCACCGTGGCTGGCTGGGCGCTGGAGTGCCTGGAACACATCCCGGTGGCCGGCGAGGATTTTGATTTTGCCAACCTGCATGGCACCGTGGAGGAAGTGGAGGACAAACGTATCCTGAGCGTTCTGGTGCGGGTCTACCCGCCCGAGGAAAAGGACGACTGAACCGTTTTTAGCCGATCATCCAAAAACTGTGAGGAAAAACCGCGGCGGCGGGCCATTATGGCCCCCCGCGCGGGTGGTTGGGGGGAATTATACTAACAAGTGCAAAACTTTAGGAAAATAAAAAGAAGTTCATACAGAACCCTGGTAGAATAGAGTTACCACACAACTAAACCACCGGGAGGGAACTGTATGAACTACCATCATCTTAGCATAGAAGAGCGTAGTTGTATACGAAAATATAATGTGGATGGGTTAAGTTAC